>DASVVD010000847.1:0-8668 GCA_036386715.1 Pseudoduganella sp. | reverse complement strand
GTGCACCAGCCCGGCCACGGCCGCCATGGCATCATCGGCGCCGGCGATCACCAGCTGGCGCGGGCCGTTCAGGTTGGCGAGATAGACCGGGTGCAGGGCATCGTGCACCTGCGCGACCAGCGGCGCGAGCTGGGCCGCGGTGAGACCGGTCACCGCCGTCATGCCGAAGCCGGACGGATACGCCGTTTCCATTGACCGCGCGCGCAGGGTCACCAGCCGCAGGGAATCGGCAAAATCGAGCACGTCGGCCGTCACGGCGGCAGGCCAGGCGCCGATCGACAGTCCCGCGACCATCGATGGCCGGGCATCGAGCGCTGCCAGCTGCCGGGCCGTGGCCACGCCGGCAATCAGCAGGCAAAGCTGCACCGCCACCGTGGAGCGCAGCGCCTGCGCCGTTTCCAGCGTCAACGGGTCGTGGCCCAGCACTGCCGCCGCTTCCTCCAGCGTGCGGGCGGTTTCCGGGTGCGGCGGCAGCGCGCGCAGCATGCCCGGCTTTTGCGCGCCCTGGCCGGGAAATGTGAACAGGACGGTCATGCCGCTTCGGCGTGCCGCCACGGATCCGACACCAGCAGCGGACCGTGCGCGGTCTTGAGCAAAAGGCGGCCCCGGCCCCGGCGCGCGACGTATTCGGACAGTGCAAAGCCACCCCAGCCGGTGTCAACCTGGATATCGACGCGGCACGGCGCGCCTTCCTGCAGGCTGGCGAGCTGCGCGACGACGCGCTCCGGCAGCGGCGCCGGCGCGCGCACCAGCAGGTCCAGGTCGCTGTCCTGGCGCAGCACCGCCAGGCCGGCGGCAAGCTGGAAACCCGTACCGCCGGTGGGCCCCCAGGCCAGGCCCAGGTCGTCGAGCCGCGGCGCCAGCCTGGCCAGGGCCAGCAAAGATGGCAGCGTGCAGTCCGGAGGCAGCGGCAGCTGCGCGAGCATTTCCGGCGTCACGCAGCGCGACACGGCGGCGCGCTGCACATAGCCCTTGCAGCGCTGGTTGCGGCTGGCGCCGCGGGCGCCCACCGGCACCAGGCTGCCCGGCGCCGCCTCGCGGCGCACCACCACCGGCGCGCCCGTCAGCCATTCGGCGTCGAGCCAGTCCGGCCAGGCGCCGCCGGCATCGAAACGATCCGGCACGCGCAGGAACAGCAGGTCATGCGGGCGAAACTCTGGCGAACAGGCATCTGGCGGGCGGCAGGCCGGGGTTTTCATGGCTTACTCCACGAGGGCGCGGGTGGCAAAGAACAGCAGCGAGGGGCCGAGCAGGCAGCCGAGACCCGTATGGAACGTGGCCACCAGCGCGCCGTAGGGTACCAGCTTGCGGTCGGTCGCCGCCAGCCCGGCCGACACGCCGCTGACCGTGCCGGCCAGCCCGCCGAACACCATGGCCGAGCGGGGCGTGCGCAGACGCAGGAAGCCGGCGGCGGCGGGCGTGCCCACCATGACCAGGATTGCCTTGATCAGGCCGGCGGCGATGCTGAGCGCCATCACGTCGGAACTGGCGCCGATCGCCGCGCCGGTGACCGGGCCGACGATGTAGGTAACGGCGCCGGCGCCGATGGTGGTGATGCTCACGGCATCGCGGTAGCCGAACGCATACGCGACACAGGCGCCCACCACGAACGGCAGCAGGGTGCCCAGCAGCAGCGCCATCACGCCGACCAGGCCGGCCTTCTTCGCTTCCACCACCTGCACCTCGAAGGCGGTGGCGACGATGGCGAAGTCGCGCAGCATGGCGCCGCCCATCAGGCCCACGCCGGCAAACAGCGACACATCGGCGAGTCCCTTGGTGCCGCCGGTCTGCACGCCGCCCCAGTAGGCCAGCCCCAGGCCGATCAGGATGGCGATCGCCGAGCCGTGCACGCGGCCCATCGTCAGGTAGCGCGACATCTGCATCGAGACATACATCACCAGCCCCACCACCGCAAAGGCCAGCACGAGGCCATTGTGCTTCACCGTGCTTTCAAGCAGTTCGATCATGATGTTCTCCTCAGGCGGTAGTGGTGGCGGCGTGCGGGGGAATGCTTTCCGCCACGGGTTTTTCGCCGCGGTTGATCAGCGCGATGCAGCAGGCGCAGACGATGACGCTGCCCAGCGCGGCCAGCAGCGCGATCGGTCCGCCGCGCAGTGCGGTGACGACGTTCTGCTGCGCGGCCATGGCGACCACCACCGGGATGTACATCGCGCCCCAGAAGGACACGCCCATTTCCGTGGTCTGCGGCATCCAGCCGCGCTTGTGCATCCACAGGCGGGCGCAGATGAGGAGGATCATCGCGATGCCGACGCCTCCCACGTTGGTCTTGGCGCCGATCAGCGCGCCCAGCAGGTCGCCGAGGAAGATCCCCAGCAGGTGGCATACGGCCAGCAATGCGGTTCCATAAATAATCATGATCGTGTCTCCTTGTTCCACTTGTTCCAGGAAAGGGTGGGCGGCCGCTGGTTTTTTATTGTGGGCGGCCGGCCCGGGATACTGCCGTCAGGTCGGTTCGCCTCCTTGTCGTTCGCCCATGTTCCACTGCTCGCCCAGCAGTTGCCGGACGCGCCGTGAGGCGGCCCGGTGTTCGCCGCCGAAGCGGCCCGACAGGTCGCGCGACGCATTGCTCCCGTCGTTGGCCGCGTCATCCGCCGCGATATCGGCCAGCGCCGCTTCCAGCGTGGCCCGCACCAGCGCCACGTCGTCCGCAGTCGGTGCGGCGGCGCTCGATGGCCGCAGCACTTTCCACAGCAGGCCGAGCGACGCATAGCTGTCGATGTCGTAGGCCATCGGCGGCACGCTCTGCGCCAGCGCTTCCAGTGCCTCGACCGAGCGCAGCGTGATGCGCGCGGCGGAGGCCTTGCCCATCGCATGCACCATCACGCCGGGATCGGCAAGGGCGATCAGCCGGTTGGCCTGGTAGCCGTGGGCCAGGAACGCGCCGGACATCGCCAGCCCGACGATCAGGCCGATCACCGGGTGGCCTGCCAGCCGGGCCTGTGCATAGGCGCCGGCCGCGCCGGCCAGCGCCTGGTGGATGCCGAACGCTTCCTCGCGGCGGCCATAGGCCTGGCTCGTCACGTCGATCACGGCGACGATGGGGCGCTTGTGTGCCGCGTCGCGGTCGGCGTGGATGGTCTCCTGCACGGCCTGGGCCAGTTGCCAGCCTTCGACCAGGCCGACTTCGCCGGTGCGGGCGCGTGTAAAGCGGTTGTCCGGGTCGGGAACCACGGCGATGAAGCGGGCAGCCGTACCGGCCAGCGTGCCGTCGGCGACGCGCACGGCCGGCCAGTCATGCAGGGTGGTGCCGCCGGCCAGGTGTGCCAGCCACGTGGCGCCGTTCGACTGTTTGCTGATGGATGTCGTGTTCATGCCAGTCCCTTTCCCGCATTTTTTGCATAGATTTTGCGGACATCGGCCGCCACAGGCTGCTGCGCGGTGTCGACCTGTGCCAGGCTTGCCAGGAAGTCTGCGTAGCGCTCGCTGCGGTGTACCGGCGGCGGGCCGGCGCGGAACAGGTCGGCCAACACACTGCGCACCTGCGCGGTATCGTCGTCCACCAGCACGTCGGCCAGGTGCGTGGCACAGCGCTGCTCGCCGCCGGTCAGGCCCCAGATCAGGGCGCGGTTGCGCGAGTCGAATTCGGCCAGGCCGGCTTCCTGCTCGATCACCTGCGGCCCGTTCAGGCCCAGGCGCGCCTCGCGCGTCAGCACCAGATACGAACAGAGCCCGGCGGCGATCGACATGCCGCCATAGCAGCCCACCGTGCCAGCACTGACGCCG
Source organism: Pseudoduganella sp. (assembly GCA_036386715.1). Classification (GTDB taxonomy): domain Bacteria; phylum Pseudomonadota; class Gammaproteobacteria; order Burkholderiales; family Burkholderiaceae_D; genus Rugamonas. Next base: position 4,924 of record DASVVD010000847.1, on the reverse strand, counting down.
ATCACCGGCCGGTAGCGGCGCAGGTCGACGATGGCGGACTGAATCTCGGCGATCGCCGCCAGGCCCAGGTTGGCCTCCTGCAGCCGCACGCCGCCGGTCTCGAACAGGATCACGGCCTGGGTGGCGATGCCGTTGCGGTTGTCGCGCGCCGCCAGTTCCAGCGCGCCGGCGATCTTGGCGCCGCCGACTTCGCCCATGCTGCCGCCCTGGAACGCACCTTCGATGGCCAGCACCACGGTGGCAACGCCGTCCAGCGTGCCCTTCGCCACCACCACGCCGTCGTCGGACTGGGTGATCAGTTTTTGTTGCGCCAGCCATGGCGATGTCACGCGGTCGAACGGGCCGACCAGTTCGCGCATCGAGCCGGCATCGAGCAGGCCGCGGGCGCGGTTGCGGGCACTGCGCTCGATGAAGCTGTCGCGCCCGAGCAATTGTTCGATGGAAGATGTTGTGCCGTTCATGGCTGTTGCCCTCCCAGTGCCGCTTCCTCGAAGGCCTGCTCGATACGCATGCGCACCACGCCGGGCGTGGCGCCGTTGTCGTTGATCTCGATCTTTGCGGCCGGCAGGGCCGGATCGGCGAATACCCGTTCCAGCAGCGCCGTCCAGGTGCCGCCGTAGCCGTCGACCGAGGTCTGCACGGCCACGTTCGTGATGCCGCCCGCTTGTGGCTCCAGCAGCACTTCCAGGTCGCCCGAAGCCACCACGCCGGTCACCGTGCGGGACGCGGCAGGCTGGCCGGCGGCGAATTTAAATTGCAGTCGCTCCATGATGTCCCTCCATCGTTTGTGATGCTTGTGATGTTTGCGATTGTTCGATACCAATGCCGATGCTGTCGAGCAGCAGCGCCGCCGCCAGCAGGTCCGCCGCGCCGCCCGGCGAGGTGCCGCGGGCAAGCATGTCCGCTTCGAGCCGCTGCAGCGCGGCCTGGCCGGCTGCCGTGGCCGCGCCCCCTGCATCCAGCACGGCCTGTGCGCCGGCCTGTGCCGCCGCCAGGGCCGGCGGGCCGCCGCGCGCCAGCAGGCAGGTGTCGTCCAGGTCCGCCACGATCGCCAGCAAGGCGTTCAGGCGTGCCGCGCTTTCGCTGTCGCCACGCCGGCGCGACGCATGCAGCATCGGCAGCGCGACCGCCGTCACATGCGGGAACGCCGCTTCGGCCTGGCCGCGCGCGCCACCCACGCAATAGGCCTTGCGCGCGGTTTCGCCCTTGTTGCCGGTGCAGGCCGGGGCGCCCGGATCGGTCAGCCTGGCCAGTGCGCCGGCCCGTGCTGCGATCGCCGCAGGCGTTGCGCCATCTCTAGTGGCCTGACCTGCGGCGGTGACCAGCAGGCCCAGGGCCCAGATGGCGCCGCGGTGCGTGTTGACGCCGCCGGTCGCCGCCATCATCGTCGCTTCCGCTGTCCGGCCGATGGCGCCGATGCGGCGGCGCAGCGTGGGCAGGTCGTCGATGGTGGCGCCGGCATGCGCCATCGCCTCGAAGGCCGGCCGCAGCGCGTGCGCCGAGTGGCACATCAGCAGCCAGCTCAGGTCGCGGTGGGCGCCGCTGCCGCGCATGTCCACCAGGCCCGGCTTCGGCGTCAGCATCGCTTCGTCGACCAGCGCGGCCACTGCCAGGCCGGCCAGTTCCGCGGCGCAGGTGGTGCCGGGCGTGTGCACCCGTAAAAGGTTCATGGTCGTCATCACCAGCTCCTGAACTTGGCGGGCGGTTCGTACAGTCCGCCCGACCAGTCGACCAGGTCGGCGATGCTTTTCGCCGCCAGCAGCGAGCGGGTAGCCTGCGAGCGCTGCACGCCGATATCCTCCGGCAGCGCGATCAGGCCTTCCTGGCGCATGCGCGCGGTCTGCTTCGGGTCGTGGCGCAGGCCCACCGGCGTCACGCCGGCCACCGCTGCCAGCATCGCCTTGCGTTCTTCCAGCGAGCGGGCCTTGTACAGGTAGGCGATGCCTTCCTCGGTCAGCACGTGGGTCACGTCGTCGCCGTAGATCATCACCGGCGCCAGCGGCATGCCCGAGGCCTTGCCCACCTCGACAGCGTCGAGCGACTCGACGATGGTCGGCTGGCTGCCGTCCTGGAAGGTCTCGACCATCTGCACCACCAGCTTGCGCCCCCGCGACAGCGGGTCGTCGCCTTCGATCAGGTCGAGCCAGGCCGGCGTGGCATGGCGCCGGCCGTGCGGATCGTGGCCCATGTTGGGCGCGCCGCCGAAGCCGGTCAGCCGGCCGTGCGTGACGGTTGAGGAATTGCCCTGGCCGTCCATCTGCAGCGTGGCGCCGATGAACAGGTCCACCGCATACTGGCCCGCCATCTGGCAGAGCAGGCGGTTCGAGCGCATCGAGCCGTCGCGGCCCGTGAAGAACACGTCCGGCCGGGCCGCCGTGTAGGCTTCCATGCCCAGTTCGGCGCCGAAGCAGTGCACGCTGTCGACCCAGCCGCTTTCGATCGCCGGGATCAGTGTGGGGTGGGGGTTCAGGGTCCAGTTGCGGCAGATCTTGCCCTTCAGGCCCAGTTGCTCGCCATAGGTGGGCAGCAGCAGTTCGATCGCCGCGGTATTGAAGCCGATGCCGTGGTTCAGCGACTGCACGTTGTGGCGCTCGTACACGCCGCGGATCGCCATCATCGCCATCAGTACGTGCACCGGCTTGATGAGGCGCGGATCGCGGGTGAACAGCGGCTCGATATAGAACGGCTTGTCGGCCTGCACCACGAAGTCGATCCAGGAGCCGGGAATATCGACGCGCGGCAGGCCGGCCGGGTCGTCGACGATCTCGTTGACCTGGGCAATCACGATGCCGTCGCGGAACGCGGCCGCTTCCACCAGCGCCGGCGTGTCTTCGGTGCTGGGCCCGGTGTACAGGTTGCCGTCGCGGTCGGCCTTGTAGCCGGCCACCAGCACCACGTTCGGGATCAGGTCGACATACAGCCGCGCGTAGAGTTCGACATAGGTGTGCAGCGAACCGACCTGCAGCACGCCTTCCTGCAGCAGCTGCGAGATGCGCAGGCTCTGCGCACCGGCGAAGGCGAAGTCGAGCTTGTTGGCGATGCCGCGCTCGAACAGGTCGAGATGCTGCGGCAGGCTCACGCTCGGCATGATCATGTGCAGCTTGTCGACCTTGCCGGCATCGAGCTGTACCAGGGCGCGGGCCAGGAAGTCGGCCTGCTTCTGGTTGTTGCCTTCGAGAACGACCCGGTCGCCGGAGGCGACCAGCAGCTGCAGTGCCTCGACGATGTCATCGGTGCCGAGGACACGGCCGTCGGCCAGGTGCCGGACCGATTCGAGGCGGCGCCGTTTTTCCTGCCGCCGCGTGTCCCACTGGCGTGGGGGTGTGCTGTTCATGCTGTCTCCCGTCGGTTGCGTGTTCATTGCCTTATTGGACAGGTCCAGCATAGGCCGCAAAAAACCCCGTTTCAATCAACCCGGGTGTGCCGACGTTTACTCTGAGGTTAAGTATTAAGCTATCCTCACGGCAGGAGGATGAGCATGATCGATGAAGAAATCACGCTGAAAAAACTCGAGATATTCCTGGCGTTCATGCGGCTGAGCAGCCTGGCGCGGGTCTCGGAGGAAGTCGGCCAGAGCGTCGTCAGTGTGCACCGCGCGCTGCATTCGCTGGAGGAAGGCTTGCGCTGCCAGCTGTTCCAGCGCGAAGGGCGCAAGCTGACAGCGCTGCCGGCGGCGTTTGCCTTTGCCAGCCATGCGCAGCGGGCCGTGGCGGAAACGGAGGAGGGCATCCGCAAGGTGCGCGAGATCGCCGGCTTTAACAGCAACCGGCTGCGCATCGGTTCGCTGTATTCGCTGACCCTGCGCTGCATTCCGCACCTGCTGATGGGCCTGAAGCTGCGCCGGCCGGACCTGCACATCGACCTGACGCTCGGCTCGAACAAGGATCTGTTGCAGGGCCTGGCCGATGGCCGGCTTGATGCCGTCGTGATTGGCCTGCAGGCGCCGCGCGACGATACGCACCTGGTGTCGGTGCCGCTGTTCGAAGACGAAGTGCGGCTTGCCGCGCCGCTGGGTTCACCCTATGCCGGCCTGGCCCACGTCGACCTGAAGGACCTGCGGCACGAGCAGTTCATCACGCTCGGCGGCGGCTTCGTGACAGCGGACAGTTTCAATCACGCCTTCCGGCGCGCCGGCTTCGTGCCGGAAACGGCGATGCAGGTGGCAGATATCTTTTCGCTGATCAACCTGGTCGGCAGCGGCATGGGCTACAGCCTGCTGCCGGCGCGCGTGGCCGAGTACAGCGCGCGGATCGAATTGATTCCGCTGGCCGAGGCGTATGCCTCGCATCAGGTGATCACCTTGCTGTTGCCCAAGTCGCGGGAAAGGGATCCGAACCTGCTGGCGCTGGCGGCCGAGTCGCGCATGTTCGGCAAGGGGGCCGCACGATGACAGGCGGCCGTGCAAGGGCTGCGGTCACGGCGCCGGCAAGGTGACAGTCACTCCCTGGCGCTCCACGGACGATGCTTCCCAGCTGCGCTTCAGGACGAACACCAGCTCCACGCCGGCCAGGCCGTGGAGATCGAGGCTGAACACGCGGGTGCCCGCGCTGCCCGGAGCGCGGCTGCCGGTTTCCGCGAACGCGGCACCGGCCACGTGCCGCGACAGGGCCGGATCCTCCAGCTCCCAGCGATAGCCGGTTGCCGGCGATTCGGGGAGGGCGACCGATGCCTGGCCATGCTGGTCCGCGGTCACGGCGATCTGCGGACGCAGTCGTGTCATCGGTTGGCCCTCCTTGTCTCAGCATGACTCATTGCTTGATCTGCCTGCATTGCCGTCTTGCGTGACGGATTTCCCGGTACCGGTCATGGATACCAGAAATTGTCGCCGATCGCGCCGTCGCTGCCGGTCCACCACAGTTCCATGCTGTCGGGGATGCGGGACACGGAGGCAATGCGGCCGCCAGTGGAGGCGCTGCCCGCCGGT
>DASVVD010000846.1:0-3359 GCA_036386715.1 Pseudoduganella sp. | reverse complement strand
CGGGCTGGGCAGGCTGACGGCCACGCGCGGCTGCAGGATGCCGTAGCCGGACACCACGCGGTTGGTGCGAGGATCGATCCTCGGCTGGTTCAGCGGGTGGCGCATGGTGGCGATGAACTGGCGCGCCGAGTCGCGCGCCAGCTGCGTGTCGGCGTCCAGCGTGATCACGTATTTCACCGTGTGCAGCTGGCCGCTTTCGCCGGCCACCAGCAGGAAACGGTCGCGCGCGCCGCCGCGCAGGAAAAGGTTCAGGTCGGCCAGCTTGCCGCGCTTGCGCTCATGTCCCATCCACACGCGTTCGGCCGGGTTCCACAGGCGCGGCCGGTGCAGCAGCGTGAACGGCACCTGGTTTTCTTCCCGTCCGTACTTGCGGTTCAGCTCCTCGATATGGGCCCTGGCCCGCTCGAGCAGCACGGCGTCGGTGGCCAGCGTTTCGCTGTGCGCGTCGGCAAAGTCGGACAGCAGGCAGAAATGCAGGTTCGGGTCGCGGTTGGCGAGGAAGCGCACTTCGAGCTGTTCGCACAGTTCGTCGACATTGCCGGCACTGTAGAGCAGCGACGGCACGACCACGATGGCCCGCGCATCGGAGGGAATCCCCTCCTTGAAATCCATCCGCGGCAACGGACTGGGGTGCGTGATCAGCGTGGCGATCCAGTTCACCAGCGCCAGCGCCAGCTGGCTGCTGCCCATCAGGCCCAGCACGGCCAGCACGACGACTTCCCAGCCGGCCACGCCGTCGCGCACGGTGCGCTCGACCATCAGCGCGGTGGCGATCACCGACAGCGCGGCGATCGCGCCCAGGTACGATGTCAGCGGCGCGGCGCGCACGGTGGCGCGCAATGCTTCGCGCGGCGTGCGGCGCCGCGCCACTTTCTGCTCCAGCAGCAGCACGCCCTTGTCGACCAGGTAGAAGCCCACGTGGCCATGGCGCGGATCGTCGCTGCCGCCATGGGTGCGCGCCAGCTCCACCGCGGCTTCGGCCACCTGCGCTTCGGCCAGCTTGCTGCCGCGGGCGATCTTTTCGATCACGTGGCGGTACTGGTCGCGGGTGGCGAAATCCATTGCGCCGTAGATGCCGGAAGGGTCCTGGCGCAGCGCCCGTTCCACGGTGCTCATGGTTTCGACGAATTCCTGCCAGTCCATCGTGCCGACGAAACGCAGGCTGCCGATCGTGTTCGAGATCGACACCTGGTCGGCCGCCTGCTGGCCGATCTCGGCCTGGATCTGCTGTTCAATTGTCTGGCCCGCTTCCGCCAGGCGGTAGGTGACCCAGGTGAGCGCCAGCGTCAGCGCCGGGCTCTGGCCCTGCAGGCGCCGCGCCAGTTCGGCCACGAAGCCGCTCGTGATCGGCGGGTTCGAGCGGGCCATGTCGGCCACCAGCAGGATCAGGCCGGACGGATTCTTGTCGGCGATGTCCACCATGCCGTCGGCCCAGCTGTTGGCCAGGTCGCGCTGGTAGCGGTTCTCGGCCACGCGCGCGGCCACCCGGCGCAGGTTTTCCAGCAGCGCCAGGCGCAGCATGATCGGGATTGCCCACAGTTCGCCCAGCTTGAGCGGCGCGAGTTCCTGGTAGGCCTCCACGAAGCGGCACAGGCTTTCCGGATCCACCCGGCCATCGCCATGGGAGATCACTTCCAGCGCCAGCTTGTAGACACGCGGCGTGCCTGGCGCCGCGCCTTTCTCCAGGCGCGGCAGTTCCTTGCTGTAGTCCTTGGGCAGGTGGCGCCGCGCGATGCGCACCTGTTCTTCGATCAGGTAATAATTATCGAGCAGCCATTCGGACGCCGGCGTGATCTGGCGGCCCTCCTTGACAGCGGCGGTCAGCTCGTCGGCGGTGGTGCGCAGCAGCCGCGCATTGTCGGCAAGGCGTGCCAGCAGGCGGTCAGGACTGCCACGCCTGCTCAGCACATGGGCTTCGGCCAGCGTGCGGCCATGCTGGGCCATCTGCTGCGCACTGTAGAGCTCGGCACGGAGTGGCAGGTCTTCTTCGGAATCGAATGCAGCGGAACCGGGGGCGGCTTCCTGGAATCCGGCTGTGAAGCCGGGCCAGAATTTGAGGTTTTCTTTCAAGGGGGCCTCGCTTCGGCGCAACGGGCAAGGCGGCCCGCCACAGTAAGAGTATGTTGCAGGAAATATTATTCCGGCGCACGTCAGCCTACTGTTCGCTAGCGAACATACCTATGATGCAGTGCAAAAAAACCGCCCGTTACTGCGCAGCGCCCCGTTCCCAGGGAAAAAAAGCGCCCTGGAAGGCGCTCTGGATTAAAAACCGGTTACCGAAAGTCGTGCGACGACAATGCCACCCCGCCATGCAGGTGCCAGGCATTCGCGTAGCCGAGGCTGCGCAGGCATTCGGCCGCACGGGCGCTGCGGTTGCCGCTGCGGCAGTAGAACACCAGCGGCACCGGTTCGGCCTGCGCCAGCCAGGCGGGCAGTTCGCCGGCCAGCCGGCTCAGCGGGATGCTGGTCCCCTGCGGCCCGATGGATGGCAGCGCGGCAGCGTGCTCATAGGGCTCGCGCACATCGACCAGCAGCGCGCGCGGATCGTTGCGCAGCAAGGCGGCCAGCGCGCCGGCATCGAGGTGCATGTCCGTGCCCGGCCCTGCATCGCCGCCGGCATGCAGCGTCGTGCCGAACGCCGATTGGGCGTCCGTCGCCGGGCACAGCAACAGATTGGACAACGACAGATTGGGCGACAATGGATTGGGTGGCAATATGTCGGGCGGCAGCATGCCGGCCAGCCGGGACGGTTCGATATGGCCGATGAACGCGTGGCGCGGCGCTTCGCCGTCGGGGCCCAGCAGGTAATACAGGCTGTCCGCCCCGCTTTCCGCCTTACTTGCCACCCGGCGCAGGCATTGCCCGCCCAGGCGGAGGCGATCGCCGGTGGCCGGCCACGACGCCGCATCGCGCGTGGAAAGGCGGGCCACCACCTGGTAGCCGTGGCCGCGCAGCAGCGTGTCGATGCGTTCGGCCAGCGCCGGCTGCGGATCGATCACGGCGCAGCACCCGCTGGCGGCATCGAGCACCAGCCACGTGTGGACGCCCGCCGCGGTCAGCTGCAGCAAGCCATCGGGCCGGGTGGCCGCCGGCTCGCCGAGCAGGCCGGACAGGCGCAGCGCAGCGCCGCAGCGGGCGATGCGGGCGCAGGCTTCGGTCACGGTGGCGTCATCCATCAGCGGCCCGAACGACAGGCGCACCGCGCTGCTGCTGCGCCATTCGGGCAGGCCCATCGCGTCCAGCACGTAGGACGGCTGTGCTTTCGCGGCCGAACAGGCGCTGCCCGCGGATACGCGCATGGCGGCGGCGTCGAACACGTCCAGCAGTTCCTTGCTGGACAGGCCCGGCACCGAAAAATT
>DASVVD010000845.1:0-12520 GCA_036386715.1 Pseudoduganella sp. | reverse complement strand
GTCATACTGGTGCGTGCTGGCCACGCTGGCGCCGTCGACGGCCGACAGCGCCTTCAGTGGCCGGTATTGCCAGTCGGCGCGGGAGCTGAGGAACGCCACGCCGCCGGCATCGGTCACCAGTACCTCGCCGCCATAGTCGCGCACGTCCGGCATCGCCAGGTCGGCCTTCACGACGGCCACGCCCAGCACGCCGCCATCCTCTTTCGTCACCAGCTGCGACAGGAAGTAGCCCGGGCGGAGCGACGTGGTGCCCATGGCATAGAAATGCGCGCCGCCGTCGGTCAGCGCGCGGCTGTAATAAGGCCGGTAACCATAGTTGACGCCCACGAAGCTCACCTTGTCCTGCCAGTTCGATGCGGCGATCCCGGTGCCCTGCGCGTCGAGTATGTAGAGCGTGGTGGCGCCGGTGCTGGCGCGCAGCTTGGCAAGGTGGACATTGGCTGCGTGGACCAGGGCGGGGTTTCCCGGCTGTTCGAGCGCGTTGCGCAGCGTGCGGTCGTTCGCCAGCACGTGCGGCAGGTAGGTATAGCGCCTGGGTGGCGCGAACAGCTGCACGGCGAAGCGCTCCAGGCGCGGCACGGCGGTGAGTTCCAGCCGGCCGACCTGGCGCTGCCACGTGGTGGAATACGCCAGCAGCGCGGCCAGCGCCGCCACCAGCACCAGGGCCGGCACGAGCAACAGCGGCGCCAGCCCCACCCCGGCAAGGCGCAGGCGCCAGGAGGATGCGGAAGAGCTGTCGGAGGCAGACATTGGCAGGGTTACTTAACAGCAAGAATTGATTGCCGAGTATATGCCAGCCCCCCGCGCATGCCTATCGAAAGGCAGCCGTTTCCCCGATAAGTTGGCTATTGAATATCGATCGGTTGCGGCGAAGCCTCACCACGGGCTGGTGGGCAGTGCTTTCCTGCCAGCCCGGCCAGGAGACAGCGCCGGCCATACCCACGTTTCAATGGCGCGGACGACCGCCGCCGGCACAGCCACTTCTCGCTGCTGCGGGTTGCGCCATGCCGTGCCGTCGCGGGCCAGGCGCTGCAGCATGGCCGTGAACGCGTCGAACATCGCATCCACCTGGCCATGGGCAAACAGCGCATCGGCGCTGTCCCAGTCGATGGCGAGCTCGCCGCCATGTTCGCGGGCCTGGCAGTCAAGCCATACCCCGGGTGCCTGGGTGACCGCAAAGGCGGTGTGGCCGAGCCAGTCGAACGGCCATTCGTCGCGATGGCCCGTTTCATCGCTATCGAGGGCGCTGGTGAAGACGACCGGCAGCGCGGCCGGTTGTGTGACCGCTTGTGTGATCGATGATGAATCAAGTCCGCGCCCGGCGAGTTCGAGCAGCACCTGTCCGCCATCGACGGCACGGTGCTCCAGGTCGTTCTCCAGTTGCCGCTGAACGCCGTGCGCACTGTCGACAAACGAGCCACCTGCCGACAGGTCGAACGCCAGCAGCGTGGCGCTGGTGAAGTCGCCCACCATCCGGCCGACATCGGCGTGGAACGGCAGCCGGCTGCACAGCTTCAGGTTCAGCGTGAAGCGCGGCGACGCCGACCAGCGTTGCAGCACGCCGCCGTAGATCGACAGCAGCAGCGCGGCCGGCGTGATGCGCAGCGCACCGGCGCGCTTCTTGAGTGCTTCCCAGTCGCTGTGCGGCAGGCGCAGGCTGCGGCGCGTGAACACTGGCGCGGCGGCCGATTCCGGGCTGCGCGCCAAGGTCAACGCGGGCGGCGGTGGCAGGTCGTCCAGCCGGTTGCGCCAGTATTGCAGCGATTCCCGGAAGGCGCGCGTGCGTTCGATTTGGCGCAGGCCGGCTTCGTAGTCGGCGAACGAGAATGCCAGGGCCGGCAGGTCGTGCTCCGGATGATCGTGGTAGTGCTGCCAGTCGGCGCTGAGCAGGTCCAGGCTGCGGGCGTCCAGTATCCGCGGGTCGAACGACAGGTGCAGCCGCAGCTTGCGGTCCGGCAGGCGGCTAACGCGGATGGCGTACCTGGGCCAGCTGTCGGCTCGCAAGACGTGGTGCGACAGTTCGTCGCGCAATGCCGCCAGCCGGGTTGCCCGTTGGTGCGCCGGCAGGCCGGCCAGGTCTTCCACCGGGAAGGGGTAATACGGCACGTCGGGCAGGATGTGCCGGCTGCCGTCGGGCAGCACCACCGCGCGCAGCATGTCGTGGCGCGCGATGACGCGGTTGAAGGCGTGCTCCAGTCGTTCCAGGTCGGCACCGCACGCTTCGATTTCCAGGTAGCCGTGCGCCGCTGCGTTGGCCCGGCTGCCCGTGCAACCGGCTTGCCAGTTTTTCATCTGGGGGAATGAATCGCAGTAGTGGACGGTATCGGCGTCGTCACAAGGCATGCCCTGCCCCAGCGTCATTGCCGCGCCCTGCTCGCGCGGTCGGACCGGCATGGCGCTCGCTGGCCCGGTCAGGAAAGGGAGTCTGTCGATGATGTCCATGCGAATTCTCCTCAGGCGAACAGGTCGGCCAGCATATCCTGCCAGTCATCGATCTCTTCGGCCGGCGCGCCCGGCAGCGCCCGCGCCAGCTCGGCCACCGTTGGCCGTTTCACCAGGTCAGCCAGACTCAGCGCCGACTGCCAGCGCTCGTTCACTTCCTGCAGCAGTCGGGCGGCCGGCAGCGTGTGGCCGCCGAGCGCGAAGAAATCGTCATCGATATCGATCGTGGCCACTGGCACATCCAGGTGTCGTGCAAAGCGCTGCAGCAGGTCCTGCTCGGTGGCGTTGCGGGGCGCCCGGCGGGGTGCGGCGGGCGCCAGTTCTGGCGACGAGGCGGCCAGTGCGGCCAGCAGCTGGCGGTCGATCTCGCCGCCCGGCATCCGCGGCAGCTGCGGCAGCCAATACAGTTGCGAGGGCACCATGCAGCGCGGCAGGCGTTCGGTCAGCGCGGCCTGGATCGCCTCCTCCAGGTCGGTATCGGCGCTGTAGAACGCGGCCAACCGGGCCGGCACGCCATGCAGCACGGCGGCGCCCGCGGTCACCCCTGGCACGGCGCACAGGGCGGCATCGATCGTGCCCGGATTAATGACCAGTGCAAACCGCATGGAAAACCTCGTTGATGATGGGTTGAGCTTGGCTGGTGCGCCTGCTTGCGGCGTGACCAGGCCTGGTTGCCACGCCCATCTTGCAGGCTGGGTGTGGACGAATGCTTGCGTTCGAGGGGTGGCGGAATGCGGCGGTGCAGCTGTGCGGGCATGGCGTCGCGCAAATGGCCAATCGGATTTGCGCTTTCTCAATCGTTGGAGAATCTTACCGGGGGCCGGCGGCAAGGTCCATCGTCGACATGTCGCCCATTTGTCGCAAATGTGTACGGGCAAGAGCCCGCGGCGGGCGCGTCAGCCGCTGTGCAGCTCCATGGTCGCCTGCGCCATCTTGCCGGTCACGGCCAGCGGGATGACGTCCAGGCTTTTGCGGATCGCTTCGTCGATCAGCAACTGCTCCTCGCGGCGCGGCCGGTGCAGCACGAAGTCGGCCACGTTCTGCGTGAGGTTCAGCGTGCGCGGGTGGCCGATGCCGATGCGCAGCCGCCAGTAATCCTGCGTGCCGAGCGCGGCGGTGATGTCCTTCAGGCCGTTGTGGCCGCCAGACGATCCACCCTTCTTCAGCTTGGCCACGCCGGGCGGCAGATCCAGCTCGTCGTGCACCACCAGGATTTCATCGGGATTGATCTTGAAGAAACGCGCCAGCCCGCCCACCGACTGGCCGGAGCGGTTCATGTAGGTCTGCGGCTCCAGCAGCCACACCTCGCTGCCGCCGATCGACGTCTTCCCCGCCAGCGCATTGAAGCGGCTCTCGCGCTGCAGCCGGCCATTGGCAAGGTTGTCGACCAGCCAGAAGCCGGCATTGTGGCGGGTTTGCTCGTATTCGGGCCCGGGGTTGCCGAGGCCGGCGATCAGGCGAATGGTCATGGCGTGCTGGAAAATGGAAAAGGCGGATTATCGCGGAGTTTGCCGGCAAACGGCAATGTTTCCCAAAACCGGGGTCAAAACCGGGCAAAACTGGGGACTGTCCCCTTTTTTTGGAAATATTTCCTGAAAACTGGATGGTTTCCGGCATTCAAGCAGCGGTGTTTGCGAGCTTCGAACTCTGCGGATAAGGGGCGTCAGCCTGCAGTAGCAGCGGAACACTGTGGATGGACTAGCGGAGTCTGCCCTCCACTTTTCAGGAAATATTGCCTGAAAAAGGGGACAGTCCCCTGTTGTTTTGATACCAGCTGGACTGTGGAGGCGAAAAAAAACCCGCCGGAGCGGGTTTTTTCTTGCAGAAGAAAGATTACTTCTTTTCTTCGGTAGCAGCAGCTTCGGCAGCCACTTGGCCAGCCGGGATCGAGGCGGTAGCGATCGTCAGGTCGGAACCGTGGGTGATCAGCGTGACGCCTTCTGGCAGGGCCAGGTTCGATGCGTGCAGCGAGGTGCCGACGTCCATGTTCGTCAGGTCGACGACGATGAACTCAGGCAGTTTGCCTGGCAGGCACGAAACTTCGATTTCGTTGGTCACGTGGCTGATGGTCGCGCCGTGCAGTTTGACTGCTGGCGAAACTTCGGCGTTTTCGAAGTGCAGTGCCACTTTGACGTGCACAGCCTGGTTTGCGTCGACGCGCTGGAAGTCAGCGTGCAGCACCAGTTGCTTGTATGCGTGCATCTGGAAGTCGCGCAGCAGTACTTTCTGTACTTGGCCGTCGATTTCCAGGTCCAGCACGGCGCCGTGGAACGCTTCTTTTTTCAGCGCGTGGTACAGCGCGTTGTGGTCCAGGGCGATCGTCACAGGGGCTTCGGTGCCACCGTAGATGATGCCAGGGGTCTGGCCGGAAATACGCAGGCGGCGGCTCGCACCCGTGCCCTGCAGTTCGCGTTTGAATGCAACAACTTTCATTTGATACTCCAAAAAGAGCCGGGATCTGCATCCCGTGGGCTTTTTACACCCTGATTAGAAGCCGCCCGCGACCAGGCGGCTCCGAGAACCGGCAGCGCCATGATCAGCGCTGCCGGATAAAACGTTGGCGGCGCACCGGAAACCGGTTGCGCCGCCTGTATTAACTAAGTCACTAATGACTGATCAAATCAGTCAACAAAAAGGGAGATCACGGAATCGCCCTTGATGATGCGCTTGAACGTTTCCGCCAGCAGCGGTGCGCAGGTCAGTTGACGGATCTTGCCGCAGGCCTTGCCGGCGTCGGACAGCGGGATCGTGTCCGTCACCACCAGCTCGTCCAGCGACGAATTGGTGATGCGTTCGATCGCCGGGCCGGACAGCACCGGGTGCGTGCAATACGCCACCACTTTCTTGGCGCCGCGTTCCTTCAGCACTTCGGCGGCTTTCACCAGCGTGCCGGCGGTATCGACCATGTCATCCATGATCACGCAGTTGCGGCCTTCCACGTCGCCGATGATGTTCATCACTTCGGAAACGTTGGCTTTCGGGCGGCGCTTGTCGATGATCGCCAGGTCGCAGCCGAGGCGCTTGGCCAGCGCGCGGGCGCGCACCACGCCGCCGACGTCGGGCGACACCACCAGCAGGTCCTGGTAGTCGCGCTTCTGCAGGTCGCCCAGCAGCAGTGGCGAAGCGTAGATGTTATCGACGGGAATATCGAAGAACCCCTGGATCTGGTCGGCATGCAGGTCCATGATCAGGACGCGCTCGACACCGGCGCTTTCCAGCATGTTGGCAACCACCTTGGCCGAGATGGCGACGCGGGCGGAACGCGGACGGCGATCCTGGCGGGCATAGCCAAAGTAAGGAATGGCGGCGGTGATGCGGCCAGCGGATGCGCGTTTCAGCGCATCGACCATCAGGATCAGTTCCATCAGGCTGTCGTTGGTCGGGGCGCAGGTCGACTGCAGCACGAAGACGTCTTTACCGCGGACGTTCTCGTTGATTTCGACCATTACTTCGCCGTCCGAAAATTTCGAAACGACCGCTTTGCCGAGGGGGATGCCGAGATTTTTCGCGACACCTTCTGCCAATGCAGGATTAGCGTTGCCGGTAAAAACCATCAGGTTTTCGAAAGCCATGGGAGTCCCAGGAAGGTAAGCTTTGACTTGAAACACCACCGGAGTATCCGGTGTACGAATAAAAACGCGCAATAAAAAAGCCCCAGGCTCAGCAGGGGCATTTTTTGTCTTTTCAGGGTGGATGCCTGCGCATCGACACTCCTGAAGAATTGGTGGCAGGGGAACAAGGATTCGAACCTTGGTATGCCGGAATCAAAATCCGGTGCCTTAACCAGCTTGGCGATTCCCCTACGCTTGACTGACCGTGTTGCATCAGATGGCGAGCATTATACTAGCAAAACGATGAAACACCAAATCTTTTTACGCTTCGCAACTTTCAGCGAGGATACTTTCCATCGGATGCCTGCGTAGCGCCTTTGCTTTCCACCCCTTCCAGGTGGAAGGTGCTGTTGCCTCGAAGGCAGACAACACCGCATCGGCCTGTTCTTCGCTGTGAACCGCGCAGAACACGCATGCACCAGAGCCAGTCATCCTGGCATCGCCGTGCGCCCCCAGCCATTCCACCGCCTGTGCTACCGGCGGGAACAAGCGGGTAGCCACTTGTTGCAAGTCGTTTCTTCCAAACTGCCGCAGACCGGTATTTTGATCAACGAAGTGCCTGGAAAAGTCCGAGATTATGACGGCGGCTGTGTTCCTTGTCAAATGTTCCGATGTAAAAATGTCGCCTGTCGGCACCTGTACACCGGGCTCGATAACAACATACCAACAGTCCGGCCCGTCCACCGCCTGCAACGCCTCGCCCACCCCTTCGGCGAACGCGGTTTCACCGAACAGGAAGAACGGAATGTCCGCGCCCAGCGGCAGGCCCAGGTCCATCAGCGCCTGCCGCGACAGGCCGCCCTGCCACAGGCGGTTCAGCGCCAGCAGCGTGGTGGCCGCATCGGACGAGCCGCCGCCCAGGCCGCCGCCCAGCGGCAGGATCTTGTGGACGGCGATGTCCACGCCCGGCGGCAGCGTGCCCGTGCGGCGCTGCACTTCCGCCTGCAGCAGGCGCGCGGCGCGCACCACCAGGTCGGCCTCTTCGGGCACGCCCGGCACATCGGTAACGCGGCGGACCTGCCCGTCGGCGCGCAGCGTGAAATCGAGCGTATCGCAGCGGTCGACCAGCTGGAATACCGACTGCAGCAGGTGATAACCGTCCGGGCGCCGGCCGGTAACGTGCAGGAACAGGTTCAGCTTGGCCGGCGCCGGGCAATTTTTCAGGCTATGCATGGCTCAGCGGGCCTCGTCGACGATGATGCGGATCTCGATGCGCTCGATCTCCCCGCTGGCGCCGCGGCGCGCGTTGATGCGCAGCGGCTTCGGCGGCGTGGCGCCCTCCTGCCACGTGGCGAACTCGAGCTGCCAGCCGTCGCGCGTGGTGACCTTCGGCTGGGCCGGGCTGGCGGCGAAACGCTTGCCGTCCTGCGCCACCGCGTAGCCCTGCAGCCAGTCGCGCAGGCCGGACACCGGCAACGGCCAGCCCAGCGTTTGCGTCGACAGCGCATCCACGTCCGGCGCGCTGCGCGGCGGATTGTTGCCCTCCTTGAATACCGCCTCGCCGGGAGTGACGGCGATCGTGGCGATGGTCTGTCCCAGCGGCGACGACAGCGTGACATCGGTGCGGGTGCCCTGCTGGCGCCAGGCGAACTTGCCGGAGATCGACTCCTGCTTGCCGTCGCGGACATAGTTGACGGATAGGCGGCCGTCGAGGTCGATGCTGTCGGCATACGGGGCAACAGCGCCACCCAGTACCGGCGTGGTGGTGGTGGCGGGGGTGGTGGCGCAGCCGGCCAGGGCAAGCAGTGCCGCGGCCAGTGCGGTGGTGGTGGTCAGGCGTTTTATCGTCATGCAGGCTCTATAAACTGGTATTGAGGCGCGCCAGCGTGTCGCGCAGCGCGTCGTTCTTCGGATCCTTGGTGCTGGCTTCGCGCCACAGCTTGCGCGCTTCGTCGCGCTTGCCCTGCTGCCACAGCACTTCGCCGAGGTGCACGGCGATCTCGGCGTCGCTGCGCAGCGTGTAGGCGCGGCGCAGCGTGGCTTCCGCTTCGGCCAGCCGGCCCTGGCGGAACTGTACCCAACCCATCGAATCCATGATGTACGGATCGTTCGGCGCCATCGACAGCGCCTTGCCGATCAGCGCCTGGGCTTCGTCGAGCCGCTCGCCCCGTTCGGCCAGCGCATAGCCGAGCGCATTGTAGGCGTGGTGATTGTCCGGCACCGTTGCCATCACCTTGCGCAGCGCCGTTTCCATTTCCGCCGGCTTGCCCTGCTTTTCGGCGGCCAGCGCAAAGTCGTACAGCAGGTCCGGGCTGTCCGGGAAACGCTGCACGGCATCGGCCAGCAACATGTACGCCTCGGCGCCGCGGCCGGCATCGCGCAGCAGCTGCCCTTCGGTCTGCACCACCTCGGCCTGTTCGGCGGGATCGGTGGCGGCGATTTCGTGCAGCATGGTGCGGGCCCGTTCCAGGTCGCCCTTCTTGGCCACCAGGTGCGCGCTTTTCAGGCGCGATGTCATGTACAGCCGCGGTTCGGTGCTGCTGACCTGGGCCAGCCAGGCAAGCGCCGCATCGAGGTCGCCGCGTTCCTCGGCGATCTGGGCCAGCAGCGCCAGCCCCTTCGACGGATCGTGTTCGGCATCGTCGCCCTCGCCCAGCGCGGCCACGAAGCGGCGCAGGTAGCCTTCGGCCGCTTTCGGATCATTTGCCTGGAGCGACATGATGCCGAGCGCATACAGCGTGCCCGGGTTGTCGGGCTCATCCTTGAGCATGCGCTCGAACTGGGCGCGCGCGGCGTCGAATTTCTTCTGTTCCACCAGCAGGCGCGCATACGCCGAGCGCACCTCGCGCGCCCCCGGATTGCGCTTCAGGAAGCCGGCGAACAGCTGGCTCGCGCCATCGGCGTCGCCCAGCACCTGTGCCAGCGTCAGCACGGCCAGCTCGGAATCGCTTTTCAGTTCCAGCGCGCGCCTTGCCTCCTGCAGGGCGCGGTCGCGGTTGTCGGCCGCATAGGCCGCCTGGGCCAGCACCAGGTGGCTTTCCATCGTGGCGGCGTACGGGGCGAGTACCCGTTCCATCAGCGCAAAGGCGGCGGCCTTGTCCTTGGCGCGCAGCAGGTACTGCTGCATCTGGAACATGACCAGGCCGCGCGCCTCGGCCGGTGCGCCGCCCAGGCGCTCGGCGAACACCTTCTCCGACTCGGTAAGGTCGTCGCCCAGCACGGAGAAGCCCAGGAAGTACTGCACCGCTTCGTCCGACTCGGGCGCCAGTTCACGCCACAGGCGGATCGCCGCCAGCGCCTCGTTGCCCTGCTTGGTCGCCAGCGCCATTTCGGCCGAGCGGCGCGCCAGGCGCGGATCGCGGGTCTGCTGCGCCAGCACCATCATCGCCATGTAGGCGCTTTGCCACTGGCCGCGCTTGAAATCGAGCTCGGCTTTCGTGAGCTTGTAGAACAGGTCGCTGGTCAGTTCGACGGCGGGCAGCTTTTCATCGCCCTGCCGGGTGGCGGCAGAGGCCTCGGTGGCGGATTCCGGTGTTTCCCCCTCGGCCACTGTGGCGGCTGCGCTGTCGTCGGCCTTGGAGCTGGACTGGGGATTGGTCTTGGAGGCGGCTTGAGGATCGGCTTGAAGATCGGCCTGCATTCCTGGCGCAACAGCGCACGCGGACAACAGCGCCGAGAGGGTTACAATGGCGAGTGCGTATTTCAAGGCGTGAATCCAGGTGGGGTCAAACCCTGATTCTACGCCCAACCCATCGCCTGCGCGGGTTTGCAGGTGTAACGAAGTCCAGCGGGATGGCCTGCCATCCCCCATCCGCCCCCTATGCCAGAACTACCGGAAGTCGAAGTCACCCGGCGCGGCGTCGCGCCCCATATCGAAGGCCGGACCGTGCGCACGGTGGTGCTGCGCCGTGCCGGCCTGCGCTGGCCCTTCCCTGCCGCGCTGCCGGAAATCCTGCTGGACCGCAAGGTGCTCGCCACGGGCCGGCGCGGCAAGTACCTGCTGGTGGAGTTCGAGCACGGCACGCTGATCATCCACCTGGGCATGAGCGGCCACCTGCGCGTGCTGCCGCCCGGCATTCCCGCGCAAAAGCACGATCACATCGACCTGGTGGTGGATGGCCCGGCCGGCCCGGACGACCCACAGGTCCTGCGCATGACCGACCCGCGCCGCTTCGGCGCCGTGCTGTGGCACCCCAAGGAGGAAGGCGAGCTCGATACGCACCTGCTGCTGCGCGGGCTCGGCGTGGAACCGCTCGGGCCGGCGTTTACCGGCGAACTGCTGTACCGCAAAACGCGTGGCCGCAGCGTGGCGGTCAAGTCGGCGCTGCTGGCCGGCGATATCGTGGTCGGCGTGGGCAATATCTACTGTTCCGAAAGCCTGTTCCGCGCCGGGATCAATCCGAAAACACCGGCGGGCCGCATCGGCCTGGCACGCTACGAAAAGCTGGCGCAGGCGATCCGCGACGTGCTGGCCGAGGCGATCGTCCAGGGCGGCAGCACGCTGCGCGACTTCATCGCCGTCAACGGCCAGTCCGGCTACTTCCAGAACACGTATTTCGTGTACGACCGCGCCGGGCTGCCATGCCGCGTGTGCGGGGCGCCGATCCGGCAGATCAAGCAGGGCCAGCGTTCCACGTTCTACTGTGTGAATTGCCAGAAATGAGCTGTCAAAAATGAGTTGCCAGGATGAGTTGCCAAAAATGATCGTCACGACAAGGAGCGGACAGCCATGATGCGCGACCTCGAACAGTACAGTGCCTGGCGCCAGGGCGTGGCGGCGGCATTGCGCGCCTACCGCGACGATGCGCAGGCAGCCGACCTGCTCGATGCGGCGGCCGCCCAGCGCATCGCCCGCACGCTGGCCCGGCTGGCGGACGACAAGCTGTCGGTGGCGTTCGTGGCCGAATTCTCGCGCGGCAAATCGGAGCTGATCAACGCGATCTTCTTCGCCGACTACGGCCAGCGCATCCTGCCCTCCGCGGCCGGCCGCACCACGATGTGCCCCACCGAGCTGCTGTACGACGCGGCGCACCCGCCATCGATCCGGCTGCTGCCGATCGAGACGCGGGCGGCCAATCTCTCCACCAGCGACTACCGCGACGATCCGCGCGCCTGGACCGTGCTGCCGCTGGACGTGAGCGCGGCCGGCGACATGCACGAAGCCTTCCGCCAGGTGAGCCAGACGCGCGCCGTGCCGGTCGACGAGGCGCGCCGCTACGGGCTGTATGACCCGGACGATCCCGACCTGGCCGCCACTGTCGACGAACGGGGCATGGTGGAGATTTCGCGCTGGCGCCACGCGATCATCAATTTCCCGCACCCGCTGCTCAAGCAGGGCCTGGTGATCCTCGACACGCCGGGCCTGAACGCCATCGGCACCGAGCCGGAGCTGACGCTGAACCTGATCCCGCACGCCCACGCGGTGCTGTTCATCCTGGCCGCCGATACCGGCGTCACGAAAAGCGACATCGAAGTCTGGCGCGAGCACATCGGCGCCGGTGCGGGCCGCATGGTGGTGCTGAACAAGATCGACGGCATGTGGGATCCGCTGCGCACCGAAGCCGAGGTCGACGACGAGATCGCCCGCCAGGCTGCGCACGCGGCGCAGCTGCTGGCCGTGGATGCGCGGCAGGTGTTCCCGGTCTCCGCGCACAAGGCGCTGGTGGCAAAGATCACCGGCGACGCCGCGTTGCTGGAGCGCAGCCGCATCGCCCGGCTGGAGGGCGCGCTGTTCCACGAGCTGATCCCGGCCAAGAAGGATATCGTGCGGCGGCGCATGGCCGAGGACCTGGCGGCGCTGAACGGCGCGCAGGCGGCGATGCTGGGCGCCCGGCTGCGCGGCATCGCCGGCCAGTTGCACGAACTGGCCAGCCTGCGCGGCAAGAACCAGAACGTGATCGCCCACATGGTGCGCCGCGTGGAGGCGGAGAAGAAGGAATTCGATGCCGGCCTGTTCCGCATGCAGGCCGCGCGCACCACGTTTACGCGCCTGTCGACGGAGCTGTATGGCACGCTGGGCATGGACGTGCTGCGCGACCATGTGCTGCAGGTGCGCACCGGGATGGCGCGCAGCCACTGGTCGGCCGGCCTGCGCGAAGCGGTGCGCGTGTTCTTCGCCAGCGTGCAGGCGGAGCTGGAGGAATCGGACCGCAAGGCCGGCGAGATCCGCGACACGATGCAGGCCGTCTACCAGCAGTTCGCCGCCGAGCATGGCGTGGCGCTCGCCCCGCCGCCGCCGTTCGAACTGGCCAAGTACCGCGCGCAGGTCTCGGACATCGAGGCGATCTACCAGAAGCAGTTCGGCGCCACCGCCATGCTGACCACCAGCCGGATGGTGCTGATGGAGCGCTTCTTCGACACGATCGCCTCGCAGGTCAAGCGCTGCTTCAAGGCGGCCAACGCGGAATGCGAGAGCTGGCTGAAGGTGATCATGGCGCCGCTGGAGGCGCAGATCCGCCAGCACCGCGAACTGCTCAAGGGCCGGCAGGCGTCGATCGGCCGCATCCACGATGCGGCCGACACGCTGG
>DASVVD010000844.1:0-6860 GCA_036386715.1 Pseudoduganella sp. | reverse complement strand
CTTGAAAAGGGCGGCGAGCTCGGCGCCCACACGCTGTCCGGCGCGGTGATGGATCCGCGCGCGCTGACGGAACTGATTCCCGACTGGAAGGAGAGGGGCGCGCCGCTGGACATGCCCGTGACCGAAGACCGCGTGCTGTTCCTGACAGAGACCAGGGCCTATCGGACCCCGGCCGCGCTGTTGCCACCGTGCTTCGAAAACCATGGCAACTACGTGATCTCGCTGGGCAACGTGGTGCGCTGGCTGGGCCAGCAGGCCGAGGAACTGGGCGTTGAAATCTTCCCGGGTTTCGCCGCCGCCGAAATGCTGTATGACGCCGCCGGTGCGGTGCGCGGCATCGCCACTGGCAACATGGGCGTCGGGCGCGACGGCAGACCGGGCGCCGACTTCCAGTCCGGCATGGAACTGGTGGGGAAATACACGCTGTTCGCGGAAGGCGCGCGCGGTCATCTGGGCAAGCAGCTGATCGCCAGGTATGGGCTGGACAAGGGCAGGGACCCGCAGTCCTACGGCATCGGCATCAAGGAACTGTGGGAAATCGATCCCGCCAGGCACCAGCCTGGCCTAGTGGTCCACACCACCGGCTGGCCGCTCGATGCCGGCACGTATGGCGGTTCCTTCCTCTACCACCTGGAGGGTAACCAGGTGGCGGTCGGCTACGTGGTGGGGCTCAACTACGAGAATCCCTACCTGTCGCCCTATGAGGAATTCCAGCGCTACAAGACCCACCCGGCCATCCGAACCTTCTTCGAAGGCGCCAGGCGCATCTCCTACGGCGCCCGTGCCATCGCCGCTGGCGGTCTGCAAAGCCTGCCCAAGCTGGTCTTTCCGGGCGGTGCGCTGATCGGCTGCGAGGCCGGTTTCCTGAACATGAGCCGCATCAAGGGTTCGCACGCCGCCATCAAGTCCGGCATGCTGGCCGCCGAATCCGTGGTGGCCGCGCTGGGCGAACACCGCCAGGGCGACGAGCTGGCGTCCTACCCGGTGAAATTCGAGCAATCCTGGCTGCATGAGGAGCTGCATATCGCGCGGAATGTGAAGCCGTGGCTGAGCAAGGGCCTGTACTTCGGTTCCGTGATGACCTGGGTGGACCAGGTGGTCTTCCGTGGCAAGGCGCCATGGACCCTGCGCCACAGCCGCGCCGACCACGAATGCCTGAAGCCGGCGTCCGGTTATCGGCCGTTCAACTATCCCAAGCCGGACGGCAAGCTCACGTTCGACCGCCTGTCTTCGGTGTTCATCTCGAACACGAACCATGCGGAAGACCAGCCGATCCACTTGACGCTAAAAAACAGCAGCGTTCCGGTGGACGTGAACCTTGCCAGATACGGTGCTCCGGAAACGCGTTACTGCCCGGCGGGCGTCTATGAATTCGTCAAAACCGATGAAGGCCGGGACCACCTGCAGATCAATGCCCAGAACTGCGTGCACTGCAAGACCTGCGATATCAAGGATCCGACCCAGAACATTGCCTGGGTCACGCCGGAAGGCGGCGGCGGTCCAAATTACCCGAACATGTAGCCGCACCACACATGACAGTTGAAACAATCGAAATAATGGAGGATTCATGCAACGAGAAGTAGTGATCGTCAGCGGTGTGCGCACCGCCATCGGCGACTTTGGCGGCAGCCTGAAGGATTTTGCGCCCACTGACCTGGCAGCGCGCGTAACGCGCGAAGCGCTGGCACGCGCAGGCGTGAACGGCGAGGAGGTGGACCATGTCGTATTCGGCAGCGTGATCCACACCGAGCCGAAGGACATGTATCTGTCGCGCGTGGCGGCGGTCGAGGCCGGCATCGCCCATGCGACACCCGCGCTGACCGTCAACCGCCTGTGCGGATCGGGCCTGCAGGCTGTGATCAGCGCAGCCCAGTCCATCTTGCTGGGCGATGCCGACATCGCCGTGGCAGGCGGCGCCGAGAGCATGAGCCGGGCGCCTCATGCGACCAGTGCGATGCGCTGGGGCACCCGCATGGGTGAAGTCAAATTCGCGGACATGATGACCGGCGCGCTGACCGATCCCTTCGATGACGTCCACATGGGCATCACCGCCGAGAATGTCGCGCAACGCTTCAACATCGGACGCGAGGCGCAGGATGCGCTGGCGCTGGAATCGCACCGCCGCGCCGCGCATGCTACCGGGGCAGGCTACTTCAAGGAACAGATCCTGCCGGTGGCGATCAAGTCGCGCAAGGGGGAAACGCTGTTCGCCGCGGACGAACATATCCGCGCCGACACCACGCCGGAAAGCCTGGCAGGCATGCGCGCCGCGTTCAAGAAAGATGGCAGCGTCACTGCCGGCAATGCGTCCGGCCTGAACGACGGCGCCGCCGCGCTGGTGTTGATGGAACGAAGTGTGGCAGAGCAACGCGGCGCCAGGCCGCTGGCACGGCTGGTGGCCTATGCGCACGCCGGGGTCGATCCCAAATACATGGGCATCGGGCCCGTGCCAGCCAGCCGCAAGGCCCTCGAGCGCGCCGGCCTGACGGTGGCCGACATCGACGTGGTGGAAGCCAACGAAGCCTTCGCGGCACAAGCCTGCGCGGTGGCGCAGGAACTGGGGCTCGATCCCGCCAAGGTGAATCCGAACGGGTCCGGCATCGGCCTGGGTCATCCCATCGGCGCCACCGGCGCCATCATCAGCATCAAGGCCTTGTATGAGCTGCAGCGCACCGGCGGCCGGTATGCGCTGGTCACCATGTGCATCGGCGGCGGCCAGGGCATCGCGGCGATTTTCGAGCGGATCTGACAGGCTTCGGGCCGGTGCGCCGCCCTGCCGGGCAGCGCGCCGGGCCGTCGGCTTCAATTCAATCCTGCGCAGTCAATGTCAGCAACTGTGCACCGTCCGTGACCTGGTCGCCCACCTGGTACAGCATTTTTTCCACGGTGCCATCATGCGTTGCCGCGATCGTGTGTTCCATTTTCATCGCTTCCATCACGAGCAGTGGCGCGCCTTTTGTCACCCTGGCACCGGCGGCAACCAGCAGGGCCACGATCTTGCCCGGCATCGGCGCGGTTAGCGCGCCCGCTTCGGCTTCCGCTTCGCCGGCGTGGGCCAGCGGATCGATGTACTGTAGTACCGCGTGGCGGCCATGCGCGAAGACATGGAAGGCGTCGCCTTCGCGCACCACGCAACCGCGCAGCAGCTGGCCGTCCAGCTTGATCCACAGCTCGCTGCCTTCGACGCGAACCAGCGTCAGGGACTGGCTGGCGCCGTCCATGCCGAAGGCCCAGCCGCCACCTGCATAGGTGACGCTCACGCCGCGTGCGCCACTGTCGTCGCCGAGGTTTAGCGTGCGTACCAGCCTGCCGTTCATGCGCCAGCCGTTCAACTGGCGCCAGGGATCGCCGGTGCCTTGCACATCGTGCGGCCGCTCGCCTTGCAGCAACGCTGCGGTGGCCAGCGCCAGCACTTCGCGCGATGCGGGCGAGGGTGCCGGGAACAGCACCGCGCGGTTCTGCTCAATCAGGCCGGTATCCAGGTCGGCGTTCGCGAAGGCGTCGCTGTCCATCAGGCGCTGGAGGAAGGCGACATTGGTGGACAGGCCCACCACCTGGTATGCCGCCAGCGCCTGTCGCATACGCACCAGCGCCTGCTGGCGGTCCGCTCCCCAGACGATCAGCTTGGCGATCATCGGATCGTAAAACGGCGAGATGGCGTCGCCCTCGCGTACACCCGCGTCGATACGCACCGGCGCCGGCGGGGCGGCAGGGGCGCCGTCGTTGCATGCGAAGTGCACGGCCTGCGGGGCGTGCAGGTGACGCAACCGGCCAATGGCCGGCAGGAAACCCTTCTCAGGATTTTCGGCATAGATGCGCGCCTCGATCGCGTGGCCGTCGATGCGCAGCTGGTGCTGGAGCAGCGGCAGCGCTTCGCCGTTGGCCACGCGCAGCTGCCATTCCACCAGGTCGGTCCCGGTGATCATTTCCGTAACCGGATGTTCCACCTGCAGGCGGGTGTTCATTTCCATGAAGTAGAACGTGCCATCCTGGTTGGCGATGAACTCCACCGTGCCCGCGCCCACATAGCCCACGGCCTTCGCCGCGTTGACGGCGGCCTGGCCCATGGCACGGCGCCGTTCGGGCGTCATGCCCGGCGCGGGCGCTTCCTCTAGCACCTTCTGGTGGCGGCGCTGCACAGAGCAGTCGCGCTCGAATAGGTAGATGCATTCACCATGGGTATCGGCGAATACCTGGATCTCGATATGACGCGGGCGGGTCAGGTACTTTTCGACGAGCACCTTGTCGTCGCCGAAGCTACTGCTTGCTTCGCGCTTGCACGAAGCCAGCGCATCGGCGAAATCATCGCTGCGCTCGACGATGCGCATGCCCTTACCGCCGCCCCCGGCACTGGCCTTGAGCAGGACCGGATAGCCGATCCGGTCGGCCTGTTGCTGCAGGAATGCGCTGTCCTGCCGCTCGCCGTGGTAGCCGGGTACCAGGGGCACATCGGCCTGCTCCATCAGTGTCTTGGCGGCAGACTTGGAACCCATGGCACGCATCGCAGCGGCGGGCGGGCCGATGAATACCAGGCCATGGTCGGCGCAGGCCTGGGCGAACTCGTCGTTCTCCGACAGGAAACCATAGCCCGGGTGAATGGCCTGCGCGCCGGTGGCCAGCGCGGCCGCGATGATGGTGTCGCCTTTCAGGTAGCTTTCACGCGCCGCGGCGGGTCCGATCAGAACGGCCTCGTCGCACATCTCCACGTGGCGCGCGCCGGCATCCGCCTCGGAATACACGGCCACGGTCCGGATGCCCATGCGGTGCGCGGTCGATGCGACGCGGCAGGCGATTTCGCCACGGTTGGCGATCAGGATTTTCTCGAACATGCGCTGTCCCTGCTTTCTGGTTGAGTTGCTTGCTTGTCGGCTCATTGGTCACGTTCTTGCTTGCTGCCTGCTTCCTACATGCGGAACAGGCCAAACTTCGTTTCCGGGATTTCAGCGTTCGACGCCGCTGAAAGCCCCAGCCCCAGCACCATGCGCGTGTCGGCCGGGTCGATCACGCCGTCGTCCCACAGGCGCGCGGTGGCATAGTAGGGGTGGCCCTGCTGCTCGTACTGCTCCTTGATGGGCTGCTTGAAGGCCGCTTCCTCGCCGGCGGGCCACTGGCTGCCCCTGGCTTCAATGCCGTCCCGCCTGACGGTGGCCAGCACGGACGCGGCCTGCTCGCCGCCCATCACCGAGATGCGCGCATTGGGCCACATCCACATGAAGCGCGGCGAATACGCGCGCCCGCACATGCCGTAGTTGCCCGCGCCGAAACTGCCGCCGATGACGATGGTGAATTTCGGCACGGCCGCCGTGGCCACCGCTGTCACCATCTTGGCGCCGTTGCGGGCGATGCCCTCGTTCTCGTATTTGCGCCCGACCATGAAGCCGGTGATGTTCTGCAGGAATACCAGGGGGATCTTGCGCTGCGCGCACAGTTCGATGAAGTGCGCGCCCTTCAGCGCCGATTCCGAGAACAGGATGCCGTTGTTGGCGACGATGCCCACCTTCATGCCGAAGACGTGGGCGAAGCCGCACACCAGCGTGGCGCCGTAGCGCGCCTTGAACTCGTCGAACTCGCTGCGGTCGACGATGCGCGCGATCACCTCGCGGATATCGAAGGGCTTCCGCGTATCGGTCGGAATGACGCCGTACAGCTCCGTGGCCGGATAGTTCGGTTCATCGGGCTGGCGGGCTTCATTGCGCAACGCACCCTGGCGCGGCGTCACGCGGTTCAGGTTGGAGACGATGGTGCGCGCCAGCGACAGCGCATGCAGGTCGTTCTGCGCCAGGTGGTCGGCCACGCCGGACAGGCGGGTGTGCACGTCGCCGCCGCCCAGGTCTTCCGCCGTCACCACCTCGCCGGTGGCCGCCTTCACCAGCGGCGGGCCGCCCAGGAAGATGGTGCCCTGTTCCTTCACGATGATCGATTCGTCGCTCATAGCCGGCACGTAGGCGCCGCCGGCCGTGCAGGAACCCATGACCACCGCGATCTGGGGAATGCCCTTGGCCGACATATTGGCCTGGTTGTAGAAGATGCGGCCGAAATGGTCGCGGTCCGGGAACACCTCGTCCTGGCTGGGCAGGTAGGCGCCGCCGGAGTCGACCAGGTAGATGCAGGGAAGGTTGTTCTGGTCCGCGATCTCCTGTGCGCGCAGGTGCTTCTTCACCGTCATCGGGTAGTAGGTGCCGCCCTTCACGGTGGCATCGTTGCAGACGATGACGCATTCCTGGCCGGACACGCGGCCGATGCCCGTGATGATGCCTGCAGCCGGGGCTGCGTCGTCGTACATGCCGTAAGCGGCCATCTGCGACAGTTCTAGGAACGGCGTGCCGGGGTCGAGCAGCATCTGCACCCGCTCGCGCGGCAGCAGCTTGCCGCGCGCAATATGCTTGGCGCACGCGGCCTCACCCCCGCCTTCGGCCAGTTTCGCGACCTTCTCGCGCAGGTCGTCGACCAGCGTTTGCATGGCAGCCGCATTGGCCTTGAAGTCGTCGCCGCGAGGATTCAGTCTGGTTTCAATGATGCTCATGTCTTGCTTAGCCTCCTGTGCATAGTTGTAGTTTCGATAGCCCGCGCAGTCCGGGATTGCCATTCCAGATGGCGGACGTTTCCGCCAGACAGAGTGCCGGCCAGCGCCGGACCATCTGGCGCAGTGTGACTTCGGCCTCCAGCAGCGCCAGGGTGGCGCCGATGCACACGTGCGGGCCGCTGCCAAATGACAGGTGGCTGCCTTCCCTGCGCGTGATGTCAAACGTATCCGGGGCTGCGAAGCGCTCCGGATCGCGGTTGGCGGCACCGATCAGCGCAATGACGAGGTCGCCGCGGTGCAGGGTATGGCCGTGCAGCGTGAGCGTGGCCGCGACGCG
>DASVVD010000843.1:0-17106 GCA_036386715.1 Pseudoduganella sp. | reverse complement strand
AGCGACATCCAGCGCAGCGCATGGGCGTTCATTTCGCCGGTGTAGAAGTGGAAGTTGTTGCGGCCATTGTCCTTCACGTGCGACAGCGCCACGTCCGCCCCGGTCAGCAGGGCGCCCGGCGTGGCGCCGTCGCGCGGGTAGATGCTGATGCCGACCGAGGCCGTCACATACAGGTCCTGACCGGCCAGGTGCACCGGCTCGGCCACCTGTTCCAGCAGGTTGCGCACGGTCACGATGATGTCGTCGACGTTCTGGCTGCGCGTCAGCACCATGGCGAATTCGTCGGCCCCCAGGTGTGCCAGCGTATCGCCGGGCGGCACGATGCCGGCCACGCGGCGGGCGATTTCCTGCAGCAGCGCATCGCCGGTGGGGTGGCCCAGCGCATCGTTGATGCGCTGCAGCCGGTCGATGTCGAACAGCAGCAGCGCCACCTGCCTGCCGCCGTGCTCCGCCGCCGCCATTGCCAGCTGCAGCCGGTCGTTCAGCAGGTTGCGGTTCGGCAGCAGCGTGAGCGGATCGTGGTTGGACAGGAAATCGAGCTGGGTGTGCGCTTCTTTCAGTGCGCTGATGTCGCTCGACACGGAAACATAGGCCACCACCTGCTCGCGCTGGTCGCGCACCGCGTTGATGCGCAGCCGCTCCGGGTACACCTGGCCGTTCTTGCGGCGGTTCCAGATCTCGCCCGACCACTGCCCCTCGGTTTCCAGCGTGTGCCACATGGCGCGGTAGAAGGCGCTGTCATGCCGGCCGGAGCGCAGCAGGCGCGGATTCTGGCCCACCACTTCGCGCTCGGTATAGCCGGTGGTCTGCTCGAACGCGGGGTTGACGCCAATGATGCTGCCGCGGGCGTCGGTCATCGTGATGCTGTCCTGCGTGCTGTCGAACACCTGGGCCGACAGCCGCAGGCGCTCCTCGAGCGCGCGGCGCGCCGTGATGTCGCGCAGGATGCTGGTGAAGATCGCCTCGCCGTCCACGCTCACCGCCGACAGCGCCAGTTCGCCGGTGAACTCCTCGCCGTCCTTGCGTTTCAGCGTGAGCTCGACGATGCGGCTGCTGTACGAGCGCTCGCGGTTGTTGCGGTAGCGCTGCACGCGCTCGCGGTGATCGGGCAGCGAGCGCCCGGCGATCAGCTGCGTGATCGACTGCCCGACGATTTCGTGTTCCTTGTAGCCGAACATGGCCTCGGCGGCGCGGTTGAAGTGGAGGATGCGTTCCTCCTGGTCCGAGCCGATGATCGCATCCGGCGCCGACTGCGTCATGGCCCGGTAGCGCGCCTCGCTCGTGCGCAGCGCCGCGTCGGCGCTGCGCCGCGCCGAGGCCTCCATCTGCAGCTGCGCCGCGTGGCGCTGCACCACTTCGTACAGGTTCATGTTGTCGTATGCCACCGCCAGCTGCGCGGCCAGCATGCGGATGAACTGTTCGTCGGTATCGTCGAAGCACGGCGCGCCGCGGCGGTTGGCCGCATACAGCCAGCCATACAGGTGGAACTGGTCGCGCACGGCAAGGCCCAGCAGGTTGGCCGCCTCAGGGTGGCCGTCCGGCAGCGCCGGCATGTCGGCGTCGGCCCGGCAGCAGCGCAGCACGTCGCGGCGGTCCATCATCGCGCCGGGGAAGGCGCCGCGTTCGACCAGGATTGGCCGCAACAGCGCCGCATCGATACCCACCGCCTCGACGTGCCGCACGCCGCTTTCATGCGCATCGAGCAGGCACAGCACCAGGATATCGGCATGCAGGATCGCCGCGGCGGCAGCGCAGAAGCGCCGCGCCATCGCGCCGGCATCGCGTTCCCCGTTCAGGCGCAGCGACAGTTCGTGCAGTGCCGCCATGCGCTCGACGGTGCGCTCGGGCGCGTGCGACGCCATGGTAGGCGAAGCAAGAAAGGGCGCCGCAGCCGGCGGCGCAACGGCGCGGGCGACTTCGGCGTGCAACCTGGGGTACGTTTCCTCCAGGCCCAGCTCCAGGTTGACGGCATCCAGGATCGCCTGCGGCTCGGCGGGCTTGGGCAGCACGGTGCGCACGCCGCAGGCATCGCCCATGGCCTGCAGTTCGGGCAGCGAATAGACGGCGGAAAAGAAGACGACCGGGGTGTGGGCTAGCTCCGGCGTGGCGCGCAGGTGCTGGACGAATTCGTAGCCGTCCATCGTGGGCATCAGGATATCGGTAATCACCAGGTCGGGGCGGTGCCGGTGGCACAGCTCCAGGGCCTGGGCGCCGTCCATGGCTTCGAACACGGTATGCGACGTAAACCCGAGCAGTGTGCGCAGGTAGTCACGGTTGGTGGGGCGGTCGTCGACGATCAGAATGGTGGGCATGATGCCTTTTCGGCAAGTCGATCCTGTGGATGAATGCTACTCCGCCACCTCGGCGGCGGGCGCACGCCTGTTGTTCCGTTGCCGATGATAGCCAGCGCGGCCGAGGTTGCCTATGGTTTTGTTGGTTTTCATACAAGCATGACAACTTGTTTCATTGGAAATCCAGTTGCAGGCAGGGTACAGGCGGGGTGCAGGCATAAGGCCGGCAGGATGCAAACGCGACACTGACGCTGCCGCAGAGGATTGTCGGGTGAAAGCGCGCCAAATCCATTAAAATAGCGGGTTGCGAAACACGCCAAGGATTTATTACATGACTATCTCCAGCACCGAAGAAATCGTCGCCGAGCTGCGCGCCGGGCGCATGGTGATCCTGGTCGACGAAGAAGACCGCGAGAACGAGGGTGACCTGGTGCTGGCGGCGGATTTCGTCACGCCGGAAGCCATCAACTTCATGATCCGTCATGCGCGCGGGCTGGTCTGCCTGACGCTGGCGGAAGAAATCGTCGACCGGCTCGAGCTGCCGCTGATGGCGACCCGCAACGGTACTTCGTTCGGCACCAACTTCACGGTATCGATCGAGGCCGCGGAAGGCGTGACCACCGGTATCTCGGCGGCCGACCGTGCGCGCACGATCCAGGTGGCCGTTGCCAAGGGCGCCAAACCCGAAGACCTGGTACAGCCGGGCCATATCTTCCCGCTGCGTGCCGTCAAGGGCGGCGTGCTGATGCGCGCCGGCCACACGGAAGCGGGCTGCGACCTGACCGCGATGGCGGGCCTCACGCCGGCCTCGGTGATCTGCGAGATCGTCAAGGACGACGGCACGATGGCGCGCCTGCCGGACCTGCTGGAATTCGGCAAGGAACACGGCCTCAAGATCGGCACGATCGCCGACCTGATCCACTATCGCAGCGCCAAGGAATGCATGGTCGAGCGCATGGCCGAGCGCGAACTGCGCACGGCGCACGGCGACTTCCGCATGATCGCCTTCCGCGACACGCCGAGCGGTTCGGCCCACCTGGCGCTGGTCCATGGCGACCTGGCCGCCGACGCCGAAGCGCTGGTGCGCGTGCACCAGCCGGTATCGATCCTGGACCTGCTGGAAACCGAAGCCACCACGCACTCCTGGAACGTGTCCGCCTCGCTGAAAGCCATCAAGGCGGCCGGGCAGGGCGTGATGGTGCTGCTGAACTGCGAGGAAACCGCCGAGCAGCTGTTCGGCCAGCTGGCCGCGCTGGACAAGGGTGCCAGGCCGCAGGGCCGCGCCGCGAGCATGGACCTGCGCACCTATGGCATCGGCGCCCAGATCCTGCGCGCCCTCGGCGTGCGCCGCATGAAGCTGCTGGCGAGCCCGCGCAAGATGCCGTCGATGGCGGGCTTCGATCTCGAAGTGACCGGCTACCTGGCCAAACCCGAAGCGTAATTCTTCCACACACTATATAAGAGGCCCATCATGACCGTAGGAACCTACGAAACCAATCTGAACGGCGAAGGCCTGCGCATCGGCATCGTCCAGGCCCGGTTCAACGAAGATGTGTGCCATGGCCTGCTGTCGGCCTGCCTGGCCGAGCTCAAGCACCTGGGCGTGGCGGACGAAGACGTGCTGCACGTGACCGTGCCCGGCGCGCTGGAAATCCCGCTGGTGCTGCAGAAGATGGCCGAGTCCGGCCAGTTCGACGCGCTGGTGGCCCTGGGCGCCGTGATCCGCGGCGAAACGTACCACTTCGAGCTGGTGTCAAACGAATCCGGCGCCGGCATCACCCGCATCGGCCTGGATTTCTCGATCCCCATCGCCAATGCCGTGCTGACCACCGAGAACGACGAGCAGGCCGAAGTGCGCATGGCCGGCAAGGGCGCCGACGCGGCCCGCGTGGCGGTCGAGATGGCGAACCTGGCGATTGCGCTGGAAGAGCTCAATCCCGACGCCGGCGACGACGAATAAGTAAAAGCAAGACTGAAGGAACCACCATGAACGATAAAGCTGCCCACGCCAACCCCAGCAAGAGCCGCACGCCGCGTCACCGCGCGCGCGAGTTCGCGCTGCAGGGCCTGTACCAATGGCTGCTGAACAATGAGCCGGCAAAGACGGTCGTCAACAACATCCGCGGCGCTCACGGCTTCGACAAGGCCGACGGCGATTTCTTCGCCG
This sequence comes from Pseudoduganella sp., assembly GCA_036386715.1. GTDB lineage: Bacteria > Pseudomonadota > Gammaproteobacteria > Burkholderiales > Burkholderiaceae_D > Rugamonas. The sequence goes on along the minus strand of DASVVD010000843.1, from coordinate 12,648 downwards.
CGCTGCTGTATGGCGCGATCGAGCAGTCGGTCGCGCTGCGCGAAGACTTCGCACCGCTGGTCGACCGCGGCATCAACGAACTGTCGCCGATCGAACACGCCGTGCTGCTGCTGGGTGCCTACGAGCTGAAGAACAACCCGGAGATTCCCTACCGGGTCGTCATCAACGAGGCGGTCGAACTGGCCAAGTCGTTCGGCGGCATCGATGGCCACAAGTACGTCAACGGCGTGCTCGACAAGCTCGCCCCGCGCCTGCGCGCCGATGAGGTCTCGGCCGATAAGAAGCGCTGATCTTCTTTCCAGCCTGCACAAAGCCACCTTCGGGTGGCTTTTTTGTTGCCCAATCACCCCCCAAAACCCGGGACAGTCCCTGGTTTCCAGGCAACAAAAAACCCGGGACAGTCCCTGGTTTCCAGGCAAGAGCAGCCATGCAGCCTTGCACGCCAACTGTCGAGGCAGCGTTTTGTCTGTTCGGCGCGATCGGCCCGGCTTGGTGGTTGGAGGAAATTTCCTGAAAAACAGGGTCTGTCCCGGGTTTTGCGGGTTTTGATCGGGCAATAAAAAAGCCACCGTCCGGTGGCTTGGTTCGACGACTGGTGCGGATCACAGGCCGGCCAGTTGCTCCGCTTCGGTCTTGGGAGGGGGCTCCGCGGCTTTCGGTTCCGTGCTCGCGGTCACGGTGACCGGGGCAGGAGCGGGCGGACGGGTGAAGGTCGGCACTTTCTTGCCGGCCGAGACCTGCTTCAGGCGTTTCCATTCGGCCAGCACGCGCGAGCCGTAGCCGTCGTCCGTTTCGAAGGCGGCGGCGCCCACATAGGATTTCAGGCCGGCTTCCACGGAACCGCCGCGCTGCACATAGTCTTTCAGGATCAGCGAGCCGACGCGGATGTTCGCCACCGGGTTCAGCGCCGCCTGCACGCCGCCCATGTCCTGGAATTTGTCGTGGTGCACCTTCGACATGACCTGCATCAGCCCCTGCGCACCCACGGGGCTTTCCGCGAACGGGTTCAGGCCCGATTCGATCGCCATCACGGCCAGGATCAGCAGCGGGTCGATCTTGATTTCGCGCGCCGTGATGTAGGCGGTGGAAACCAGCATGTTGGTGGCATCGTTGGCCACGCGGTAACGCTTGGCCAGCCAGTCGGTAACCCATTGCTGCTGCTTGCGGGTGCCGGTGAGTGCCTTGTCCTCTGCCGCGTCGAACACCTGCCCAGGGCCTTCGGAAGCGGATACCTTGACGGCAGGCCCTTCCATCAGCTCGTGCAGCGGCGGGGCCGCCACAGTGGCGCCCGTCATGGCTGGCGGCATGGCCGGTGCGGGATGGGCCAGCGATTGCGTCAGCGCCTGTGCCAGGTCCGGACGGGCCCACAGCACGGCGATGATGACGATGGCGGACACGCCGAACAGCGTGAAGGCATGTTGCGCGGTGTTAAAGATGCTGCGCACGGAAATGCGCTGCGCGCCGAAGCGCGCGACTGGTCCGGAGACCAGCGAGCGGGTGGCCAGGGCCAACCCAGTGAAACGATTATCCATAGAACTCCCTGCAATGACCGTAAAAGCATGCCCCCGCCGCGCGCAGTCGCGCGACACCGTTGCTGTGCAATTGCCGTGCATCAGATGTGTTATCGTCCGTCGCCGCCGGGAAGCGCGCGAGCTGGAACGCCTTCATTGCTTGCCAGAGCTGATTTCCGGGTATAGGCGGAATCAGTCGCAATACAACTTTGCTCGGGGAGAAAGGCAACAAGTCAGTGAAGACTTTGAGGCCAGTCGGCTGTCTGCCATATGGCGTTTGCCATAGTTAAAACAGATGCCTTGGGAAAACACTCCTTAAAATGTTTGTGGAGCCCCGACTCCGTGAATGAACGAGCGACACGTAGTTGGCATTTTTGCCATGTCCTCTTCAAGTAGGTCGAATTGTAGAAGCCGTTTTATATCAAGTCAATACTAACGCGAGCGTTCTTTATAACTTTTGGATATGACATTGTATGACGTGCATGACCAAATTCCAATAGAATCAAGTACTTGTCCGGATGACTCCAGTCCGACCGTCGAACCAGAAAAAAACGTAAAATTTGTATGAAATATTCAGATCTGAGAGATTTTATTGCTCAATTGCAAAAAATCGGAGAACTTAAGACAATTTCGTTGCCAGTTTCACCACATTTGGAGATGACGGAGATCTGCGACCGCACCTTGCGGGCCGGCGGGCCGGCTCTGCTGTTCCAGAATCCTGTAAATTTCGACATCCCGGTACTGGGCAACCTGTTCGGTACCACGCGCCGCGTGGCGCTGGGCATGGGTGCCGAAAACATGGCTGAGCTGCGCCGCATCGGCCACGTGCTGGCGCGCCTGAAGGAGCCGGAACCGCCGAAGGGTTTCAAGGACATCATGGACATGGGCTCGCTGGTGAAGGCCGTGTGGGACATGGCGCCGAAGGAGCAGCGCAGCGCGCCATGCCAGGAAATCGTCTGGGAAGGCAACGATGTCGACCTGGGCCGGCTGCCGATCCAGCATTGCTGGCCCGGCGACGTGGCGCCCCTGATCACCTGGGGCCTTGTCATTACCAAAGGGCCGAACAAGAAGCGCCAGAACCTGGGTATCTACCGGCAGCAGGTGCTGGGCCACAACAAGGTCATCATGCGGTGGCTGGCGCACCGGGGCGGCGCGCTGGACTTCCGCGAACACTGCATCCGCCACCCGGGCCAGCCGTATCCGGTGGCGGTGGCGCTGGGCGCCGATCCGGCCACGATCCTCGGCGCGGTGACGCCGGTGCCGGACACGCTGTCCGAATACCAGTTCGCCGGCCTGCTGCGCGGCAGCCGCACGGAGCTGGTCAAGGCCATCGGCAGCGAACTGCGCGTGCCGGCATCGGCCGAGATCGTGCTGGAAGGGCATATCTATCCGGATGAGAACCACCCGTCCGGCTATGAGCATGCGCTGGAGGGCCCGTATGGCGACCACACCGGCTACTACAACGAGCAGGATTCGTTCCCGGTGTTCACCATCGACCGCATCACGATGCGCCGCGACCCGATCTATCACTCCACCTATACAGGCAAGCCGCCCGACGAGCCGGCCGTGCTCGGCCTGGCGCTGAACGAGGTCTTCGTGCCGCTGCTGCAAAAGCAGTTCACCGAGATCACCGATTTCTACCTGCCGCCGGAAGGGTGCAGCTACCGGATGGCCGTGGTGCAGATCCGCAAGCAGTACGCGGGGCATGCGAAACGGGTCATGTTCGGCGTGTGGAGCTTCCTGCGCCAGTTCATGTACACCAAGTTCATCGTCGTGGTCGACGAAGACGTGGATATCCGCGACTGGAAGGAAGTGATCTGGGCGATCACGACCCGTGTCGACCCCACCCGCGACACCACGCTGGTCGACAACACGCCGATCGACTACCTCGATTTCGCTTCGCCGATCAGCGGCCTGGGCAGCAAGATGGGCATCGACGCCACCAACAAGTGGCCCGGCGAAACCACCCGCGAATGGGGCACCACGATCGCCATGACGCCCGAAGTGAAGCGCAAGGTCGACGATATCTGGCAGCAGCTGGGATTGTAAGTTTCCACTCCGGCGCGGGACAGGGTATAATGACGTCTGGCGGGCCCCTGCGCATTGCGGCATGGTTTACCTGGTCAGGTCGGGAACGAAGCAGCCAAAGCCGTTCACCGCAAGTGCCGCAGATCAGGCTCGCCTCCTGAATACGTTTTTAAAGTTGTATTGAAGCTGTATCGAAAAAGCTGCCCCGGCAGCTTTTTTTACGCCCTGAGTACCCATCCCGTACCCATTCCGTTTCCATTTCGTCCCCAGCCCGGGTCAGCCAATGTCCAGCCCGTGTCCACCTGGGGTCAACCCCGAAATCGGACACGAGCACATCCGTACTACGCGAGCACAGGCTGTTTGAAGGCCGAGGCCGTGTCCACTTTGGGGGTTGACCCCAAGGGTGGACACGGCCTCGGCGGCGAGGCCAGCGGGCGTATTGTTGGCCTCACGTTCGCCGGTCTGCGGTAAAATCCCGGCATGTCCTATCAAGTCCTCGCTCGCAAGTATCGTCCCCGCAACTTTGAAACGCTCGTCGGCCAGGAGCACGTCGTGCGTGCGCTCACGCATGCGCTGGGGTCGGGCCGGCTGCACCATGCCTACCTGTTCACCGGCACGCGCGGGGTCGGCAAGACCACGCTGTCGCGCATCCTGGCGAAATCGCTGAACTGCATCGGGCCCGATGGCAACGGCGGCATCACCGCCACGCCGTGCGGCGCCTGCGAGGCGTGCCGGGCGATCGATGGCGGCCGCTTCGTCGACTATATAGAGATGGACGCCGCGTCGAACCGCGGCGTGGACGAGATGGCGCAGCTGCTCGAGCAGGCCGTCTATGCACCGAGCAACGCACGCTTCAAGGTCTACATGATCGACGAGGTGCACATGCTGACGAACCATGCGTTCAACGCCATGCTCAAGACGCTGGAAGAGCCGCCCGAGCACGTGAAATTCATCCTGGCCACGACCGATCCGCAAAAGATTCCCGTCACGGTGCTGTCGCGCTGCCTGCAGTTCAACCTGAAGCAGATGCCGCCCGGGCATATCGTGGGCCACCTGGAAAATATCCTCGGCCAGGAAGGCGTGAGCTTCGAGCAGCCCGCCCTGCGCCTGCTGGCACAGGGCGCCCACGGTTCGATGCGCGATGCGCTGTCGCTGACCGACCAGGCGATCGCCTACGCGGCCGGCGCCGTCACGCTCGATGCGGTGCAGGGCATGCTGGGTGCGCTGGACCAGTCATACCTGGTGCGCCTGCTCGATGCGCTGGCCAACCGCGATGGCGCCGACCTGATGGCGGTGGCCGATGAAATGGCCAGCCGCAGCCTGTCGTACAACGGCGCGCTGCAGGACCTGGGCACCTTGCTGCACCGGATCGCGCTGGCACAGACGGTGCCGGCGGCCGTGCCGCAGGACCTGCCCGAATACGCGGACATCCTCCGCCTGGCCGGCGCGTTCGATGCCGAAGAAGTGCAGCTGTATTACCAGATCGCAGTGCATGGTCGCAACGAACTGGGCCTGGCGCCGGACGAATACGCCGGCTTCTCGATGACGCTGCTGCGCATGCTGGCCTTTCGCCCCGGCGTTGGCGGCGCCGATGCTCCGCCGACGAGTCCCGGGACAACGCTGACTGGCGCGCGCCCGGCCGCGGGCGGTTCGCCGGCCCGCGCAGCCGCCGCCGCTGCACCACCTGCGCCGCGCGCCGCCAGTGCGTCCGTTGCCAGCCATGCCGCCGTGAACCCCGCTGCGGGCGCGCCGCATCCGGTCGTGGTGGCGGGTGCCGCGCAGCGCGCCGCCGCGCCGCCACCTGCACCGGCGCAGTTCCCTGCACCCGCGCCGGCACCGGTACAGCCAACACCGGCCCAGGCCGCGCGCCCGGCCGGCCCGGTGAGCACGGCGCGTGCGGCGCTCAACGCCGCGCTCGAGGCTGCCCGCGCCGGCACCGCGGCACGCACCGGCGCCCGTCCGCCAATGAAGACCGGCGCACCGCCGGCCGCCGAACCGGCGCCGCAGGTGCCGCCTCAGGTTCCCCGAATGGCGGCGCCGGCCCGGCCCGCGCCGTGGGAAGACGCGCATCCGCAAGGCGAAGCCGCCGTGCTGGAAGCGCCGCCGCAGCAGCAGGCCCAGCCGCAAGCGCGCCAGGCGCCGCCGCGGCAGCAGGAAGATGACCTGCCGCCCTGGGTCACGGAATTCTCGGACGACAGCGCCATGGCCTCGCCCGCAGCGGGCGCGCCGCAGGGGGCGCAGTATCGCGACAATGCGCATGCCGAAGCACCGTCGCCACAATATCGCGGCAGTACACCCGCCGACACACGTGCCGACATGCGCGCCGAAGCGCCGGTGGCACCCGCACCGGCGGCCGCGCGCCAGCCGGTACCGGCGCAGGCACCCTATGCCTACGTGGTCACGCCGGTCCCCGCATTGGCGTGGGACGGCAACTGGCCGCTGCTGGCCGCCCACCTGCCGCTGCGCGGCGTGGCGCAGCAGCTGGCCTGCCAGGCCGAACTGATCGACTGCACGATCGATGGCAACGCGGCCGTGTTCCGCCTGCGCTGTCCGATCGATACGTGGCGCACGCCGCCGAACGTGGAAAAACTGACCGCCGCGCTGGCCGAGCGGTTCGACCGCGCGGTGCGTGTGGAAACGGAACTCGGCCCGGTGTGGTATACCACCTCCGCCGAGCAGCAGGCGCACCGCGAAGCGTGCCAGCGCCAGGCCGAGGACACGGTGAACGGCGATCCGTTCGTGCAGGCACTGGTGCGCGAGTTCGGCGCCTTCGTGGTGCCCGGCTCGATCGTGGCACCCGCCACGCCGGCGCACTGACATCCCGTTAATCGAATCCGGCGCGCCGTATCCGGCGCGCCGGGCCAGCCCACCAATCATTTCAACCGCTACGGAGAAACCTATCATGATGAAGAACCAGATCGCCGGCCTGATGAAGCAGGCACAAGCAATGCAGGACAACATGAAGAAGGCGCAGGAATCGCTGGCATCCATCGAGGTGGAAGGCCAGTCCGGCGCCGGCCTGGTGAAGGTCGTGATGACCTGCAAGAACGACGTCAAGCGCGTGTCGATCGACCCGTCGCTGCTGGCCGACGACAAGGACATGCTGGAAGACCTGGTCGCCGCCGCCTTCAACGATGCGGTGCGCAAGGCCGAAGCCACCGCCGCCGAAAAAATGAGCGGCCTGACCTCCGGCATGAACCTGCCGGCCGGCTTCAAGATGCCGTTCTGATCCTGGCACGGAACGCGCCATGTTCATCGTCACGCTGACCTACCTGAAGCCCAACGAGGAGATCGATGCGCTCCTCGCCGCCCACCGCGCGTTCCTGCGGCAGCAGTATGCGAACGGCATGTTCCTGCTGTCGGGCCGGATGGTGCCACGCACCGGCGGCATCATCCTCGCCAATGCCGACAGCCGCGCCGATGTCGAAGCGGTGATCGAACTCGACCCGTTCAAACAGGCCGGCGCGGCCAGCTATGCGATCACCGAATTCGTGCCGACCATGGCGGCGGACGGCCTGGAAGCCTTGCTGCCCGACCGCCAGGCATGAAGGGTGGCATACTGAACATGGCACACTGAATATGGCGAAATCGCTGGAGTTCCTCACGGAGGCGTTGCGCCGGCTGCCCGGTGTCGGGCCGAAATCGGCGCAGCGCATGGCATTCCACCTGCTGCAGCACGACCGCGAGGGCGCGGCGATGCTGTCGCGCGCGCTGTACCAGGCAGTGGAGTCGGTCAACCACTGCGCGCTGTGCAATACCTTCACCGAAGCCGAGGTGTGCGACATGTGCGCCGATGCGGCGCGCGACCGCCGCCTGCTGTGCGTCGTCGAAACACCGGCCGACCAGGTGATGATCGAACAGACCCTCACCTACAAGGGCCTGTACTTCGTGCTGATGGGCCGCCTGTCGCCGCTCGACGGCATCGGCCCGAAGGATATCCACCTGGAAAAGCTGCTGGCCCGCGCCGCCGATGGCGTGGTGGCCGAAGTGGTGCTGGCCACCAATTTCACCAACGAGGGCGAGGCCACCGCGCACTACATCAGCGAGATGCTGAAAGCCCGCGGCCTGCAGGTCAGCCGGCTGGCCCGCGGCGTGCCCGTGGGCGGCGAGCTCGAATACGTCGACGCCGGCACGATCGCCCGCGCCATGCTGGACCGGCGCAGCACCTAGCCACCAGAAACCCGAAAACCCGGGACAGTCCCTGGTTTTGAGGAAAGATTGCCTCTAAACCAGGGACTGTCCCGGGTTTTTTTGCACTGACCTTCACCGCGCCGGTGCGACAGTCCCCGCCAGCATGTCACCGATCCGCTCGTGTCCCACCGGGTGCCCGAGCAGGTAGCCCTGCGCCATGTCGCAGTCATACTGCTCCAGCAAGGCCAGCTGTTCGTCCGTCTCCACGCCTTCGGCCACCACGGCCAGCTTCAGCCCGTGCGCCATGGCGATGATCGCCCGCGTGATCGCGGCGTTTTCGGCATCCTGCGGCAGGCCGCTGATGAAGCTCCGGTCGATCTTGAGCGCCCGCACATTGAAGCGCTTCAGGTAATTCATCGACGAGTAGCCGGTGCCGAAGTCGTCGATCGACAGGTAGACGCCGATCGCCCGCAGCTGTTCCAGCGTGGCCAGGGTGGCCTGCGCGTCGTCCATCAGCGTGCCTTCGGTGAGCTCGAGCTCCAGCAGGTGCGGTTCGAGGCCCGTGTCGTCCAGCACCGCGAGCACCGTCTGCGCCAGGTTCTCGTCCTTGAACTGCCGCGCCGACAGGTTCACCGCCACGCGCACGGCGTGGCCGTGTTGCTCGTGCCAGGCGCGCGCCTGCTGGCAGGCGGTGCGCATCACCCAGGCGCCGATCGGCACGATCAGGCCGGTTTCCTCGGCCAGCGGAATGAAGTCGTTCGGCGCGATCACGCCATGTTCCGGGTGCCGCCACCGCAGCAGCGCCTCGACGCCCACCAGGCGCGCGCTGCGCACGTCGATCTGCGGCTGGTACTGCAGGTAAAGTTCGTTGTTCTGCAACGCGCGGCGCAAGCCGGTCTCCAGCCTGGCATGGCCCATGATCTGCGTCGACAGCGCGGAGCTGTACAGCCTGGCGGTATTCTTGCCGCAGTTCTTGGCGTGGTACATGGCCGTGTCCGCGTATTTCAGCAGCGACGAGGAATCGTCGCCATCTTCCGGGTACAGCGAAATGCCGATGCTGGCGGTAACGCACATCTCGTGCCCGTCCAGGTGGAACGGCCGCCGCATCGCCTCCTTCACGCGCTGGGCCACGGCCAAGGCGTCTTCCACGCGCTCCAGGTCGGGAATCAGGATCGTGAATTCGTCGCCACCCAGCCTGGCCAGGTTGTTGCCGCGGCGTTCCGGTCCGCTGTGCGGCACGTCGCCCGTGGCCTGGTGCGCCACCACGTCACAGGGGCGGATCGTTTCGTGCAGCCGCTCCGACACCACCTGCAGCAGCAGGTCGCCAACGTCGTGGCCCAGCGTATCGTTGATGCGCTTGAACGCATCGAGGTCCATGAACAGCAGCGCGAACTTGCGGCCGTGCAGGCGCGAACGCACCAGTTCCCGCTCCAGCATCTCGAGGAAGGCCTGCCGGTTCGGAATGCCGGTCAGGCTGTCGCAGTAGGCCAGCCGGCGAATCTGTTCCTCGGTGCGCTTGCGCTCGCTGATGTCGCGCACCAGGCCCAATACTTCGCCGGCGCCAGTGCCGACCAGGCGAGCCTCGAAGTGGTGCACCGTGTCGTCCCGCTCCAGCGCATAGTCGACCGAGCCGATCGCGTGCGAGTCGAGTACCGTCTTCAACTGATCGAGCAGGCGGTCGGCGATCGGCCCGGGCAGCACATCGCGCACATGCCGGCCCACGCATTCCTGCTGCATGAACACGGCGCCGCAGTCGTGGCCCTGCTCATAGTCGAGATAGACGCCGGCGGGGCTCATGCGGAAGAAGGTATCCGGGATCGCCGCCAGCACGGCGCGGTTGTGCGCATCGGCGATGCGCAGGCGGGCAATCGCATCGCTGGCGCGCAGCACATACAGCACCCGGTGGCCGAGGATCGGCCAGTTGATCGGCTTCGACACGAAATCGGTGGCGCCGGCTTCATAGGCCTGCGTGACCGCTTCGAGGTCGTCGCCGCCGGTCACCATCACGATCGGCACGCTGTTCATGTGGCCACGCGCCTGCTCGCGGGCACGGATCGCGCGGCACACGTCGAAGCCGTCGAGCCGTGGCATTTCTACGTCGAGCAGCACGAGATCCGGCGCCAGCCGTTCGAAGCAGTCCACGGCCTGTTCGCCGTCTTCGGCTTCGACCGCGGCCAGCCCCACCTGGGCCAGCATTTCCACCATCAGGAGGCGCATGACGGGATCGTCGTCCGCCACCAGCACGGTACCGCGTTGGGGGGTGATAGGCGCAGCCATTCTAGATCTCCTTGACGAACATGGAAGAAAGCGAGTCACGCACCGCCGAGAACTCCCGCTCCATCGTCGCGAGCAGGGCGGCAGCACCGCCGGTGGTATCGTTGCGGCCCAGCTGTTCCATGTCCTTGCTCAGCTGGGCCAATGTGTCGGCGCCGACATTGGCGCTGGCGGATTTGAGGCTGTGGGCCGCCTTGCGGATCGACACCGCATCGCTGGCGGCGATCGCCTCGCGCAGCGACGCCAGGCGTCGCGGCGTGTCACCGATGTATGCATGCAGCACGCGCTGCAGCAGGATCTCGCCCTTGTCCGCATTGAGGGCGCGGATCGCCTCCAGCGCGTGGCGGTTGATCGAACCGTTGGCGGTCCTGGCGGCCGGGGCAACTGCCGCGGCCTGCGCGGCCTGCTGCGCATAGCCGTGGTGCACCAGCGCGGCCCGCGGCAGCGCAATCCAGCGTCCCACCGTTTCGGCCAGCATTGCCTGCGTAAATGGTTTCGACACGTAGTCGTCCATGCCCGCGGCCAGGCAGGTCTCGCGGTCGCCGTGCAACGCGTTGGCGGTGATCGCAATGACCGGCAGGCCGCGCACGTGGCCCTGCTGCTGCTCGTGGCGACGGATCTCGGCGGTGGCCGCCATGCCGTCCATGACCGGCATCTGGCAATCCATCAGCACCAGGTCGAAGTCGCCGGCCTTCACGGCGGCCAGCGCTTCCTCGCCATTACAGGCGCGGCTGACCTCGAGACCCAGGTTTTCCAGCATCGCGCACGCCACTTCCACGTTCACGGGGTTGTCCTCGGCCAGCAACACCCTGTGGCCGTGCCGTACCGTACCGTCCGCAGCCAGGCGCCTGGCCGGCTTGGGCAACTCCTGCAGCGCGTGCGGCGGGGCATGGGAAGCCGTGCGCACGCCTTCGCTGGCGCGCAGCGGCGTGACGATGCAGTCATACAGGTCGCTGGCGCGCGCCGGCTTGATCAGCTGGTAGGCCACGCCGGCCTCTCGCCGCTGCACGGTGTCGGCGGCGTTGCGCTCGGTCGACAGCAGCAGCAGCCGCATGGCCGCCAGCGCCGGATCGGCCTTGATTTCGGCCGCCAGCACCAGGCCACCGACCTGCGGCAGGTCCATGTCCAGCAATGCCACGTCGTAGGGCTGGCCGCAGGTGCTCGCGCCGCGCAACATGCGCAGGCATTCGGTGGCGCTGTCGGCACTGTCGCATTGCAGGTGCCAGCGGGCCAGCAGGTCTTCCAGTGCGGTGCGGCTGTCGGCATTGCCATCGACCGCCAGGGCGCGCAGGCCCCTGCTGGTCTTCTGATTGAACGAGGCGTCGTCCACGTCCACGCGGTATTTGTCGAAACGCACGGTGAACCAGAACACCGAGCCGCGCATCTGCGCATTGTCGACGCTGATCGTGCCGCCCATCAGTTCCACCAGCTGCTTCGAGATCGCCAGGCCCAGGCCGGTGCCGCCGTGCTTGCGGGTGGTCGAGCCGTCGGCCTGCGAGAACGAATCGAAGATGCGGGTGCGGGCCTCGCGCGAAACGCCGACCCCGGTGTCGTGCACCTCGACGCGCAGTCCCACCGCCTGGGCATCCTCGTTGATGACTGCGATCTTCACCGTGATACGGCCGGCATCGGTAAACTTGATCGCGTTGCCCAGCAGGTTGACGATCACCTGGCGCAGCCGGTTCGGATCGCCGATGACGGCCACCGGAATATCGTGCGCGATCGCGAAATCGAGCTCGAGGCCCTTGGCCTGGGCCTGCGGCGAAAACACGTGGTCGATGTCGTCGAGCAGTTCGCGGAAGTTGAAGTGGATGTATTCCATCGTCAGCTTGCCCGCCTCGACCTTGGAAAAATCGAGAATGTCGTTGATGATCACCAGCAGGTGGTCGCCGGAGCGCTTGACCATGCTGGTGTAGTGGCGCTGCTTGGCGGTGAGGTCGGTGGCCAGCAGCAGTTCCGTCATGCCCAGCACGCCGTTCATCGGCGTGCGGATCTCGTGGCTCATATTGGCCAGGAAGGCGCTCTTGGCCTGGCTGGCCGCTTCCGCCGCGTTCTTGGCCTTTTCCAGCTGCTCGGTGCGCACGCCCACCTGGCGTTCCAGCTGGTCGCGGTACTGCGCCAGCTTGAGGTCGCGCTGTTCGATCTGGGCCAGCATCTCGTTGAAGCTGTCGATCAGGGTGCCGAGTTCGTCGCTGCGCCCGTGCGGCACCTGCGCATAGGTCTGGGTGGACGACACGCGCTGCGCCGCCGCGATCAGCTGGCCGATCGGCTGCGCGATATTGCCCTTGAAGCGGCCCGCCAGCACCAGCGCCATCACGAACGAGATACCGGTGGCCAGCGCCGTGATGCCCAGGCTTTCCAGCATGCCGAGCCACACGCGCCCGGCACTGGCTTCGATCATCACGGCGCCGACCCGGTTGCCGGCCGCGCGCACCGGCCGCAGCACGCGGATCGAATTGACCAGCCGGTGCGCAAACGGCTGCATCGGCGGGGCCTGCGCCGCATCCAGTTCCGCCAGCACGCCCGGCGCGAGCGGCGACATCGGGCTTGCGCCGCCGGCCGGGTAGGTGGCGAAGGGCTTGCCGTCGCGGTCGTAGAGCACGGCCTGCGTGATCTCGTCCTGCACCACCAGCGCGGCGAGCGCCTGGCGGGCGGTCACGCGGTCGTTGTACAGCAGCGATGCCACACTGTTGACGCCGATCAC
>DASVVD010000842.1:0-4864 GCA_036386715.1 Pseudoduganella sp. | reverse complement strand
CGAATCACCCGGAACTCCGAATCCTTGCTCCAGTTCGGCCAGTTGCGCGAGTCGGCCAGGTCGCGGCCCAGGCCGTACAGCAGTTCCAGGTCGCTGGCCATGCCGGTGAAGCTCCACGTCGGATCCCATTCGTCGGCCGGCTGGTGGTAGCGGTCTTTCCTGTAACTGTCTTCCTCGGCCTTGCCGGCCGCGGTGCCGCCCGCGGTCCAGTCCTCACCCGAGCCAAACGAAATGGCCGGCACGCCGCGCTTGGCGAAGGGGAAGTGGTCGGAGCGGAAGAAGTAACCGGCCTCCGGATTCGGATCCGGCGAGTAAGCCTGGTTGCGCTGGCGCGCTTTCGCGATCAGCAAATCGAGCAGGTCCAGCTTGGCACTGCCGGAAATCGTGAAATTGCGCGCCGGACCATGCGGGTCCAGTGCATCGACGTTGATCACGCCGACCGTTTTTTCCAGCGGGTAGACCGGATTGGCCGCATAGTACTCGGAACCCAGCAAGCCTTTTTCTTCGGCCGTCACGGCCAGGAACACCACGCTGCGCTGCGGCGCAGGTGCTTTCGCATAGGCCCGCGCCATCTCGATCAGCGCGGCCATGCCGGTGCCGTTATCGACGGCGCCGTTGTAGATCTTGTCGCCTTTCGCATCCGGCGCGCCCACGCCCAGGTGGTCCCAGTGGCCGCTGTAGATCACGGTTTCATCGGCGCGCCCGGTGCCGGGAATGCGGGCGATCACGTTGTGCGACTTGATCACCTGCGGATCCACCGCATAACGGGCGGACAGCGTCACGCCCGTCAGCGGCACCGGCTTGAAGTCGCGGCCTTGTGCCTGCTTCTTGGCGGCGTCGAAATCGAGGCCGGCGCGCTTGAACAGGTCGACGGCGGCATCGCGCTGGATCCATGCTTCCATCGGCGCATGCGACTTCGCCGGATCCTTGCGCACGATGTCGTACATGACATTGGTGTTCGAGTTCTTCACCGTGGCCCAGCCATAGGAAGCCGGCGCCGTTTCATGCACGATGAGCGTGCCCAGGGCGCCGCGGCGCGCCAGTTCCTCGTACTTGTAGGTCCAGCGGCCATAGTAGGTCATGGCCTTGCCGCCGAAATCGCCGGCGCCCGTTTCGAAGTCCGGGTCGTTGATCAGCAGCACCGCCAGCTTGCCCTTCAGGTCCTGGCCCTTGAAGTCGTCCCAGTTGCGCTCCGGTGCGGTCACGCCATAGCCGACGAACACCAGCGGGGCGTTCTTGAAGTCCACCAGCGGCTTGCCGTTCATCGAGGCGCGAACGGCGATCTGTTCGCCCTGCGTCCAGGTCAGCGCCTCCTTGCCGGCGTTGACGGTGAGGGCGACCGGGCCGGTGATCTGGAAGCGGCCCAGCGGCACTTCCTGTGTCCAGCCGCGCTTGCCGCCAACGATGTCGCCGCCAGGCTGCGCGCCGGCCGCCTTGAACTGCTCGACCAGGTAGTCGACCGTTTTCGTTTCGCCCGCCGTGTGCGGCTCGCGGCCTTCGAATGCATCGGAGGCCAGCACTTTCACGTGCTGCGACAGGCGCTGCGGATCGAACTTGGGATTGTCGGCATGGGCCGCAAAGGCGGCCAGCAGCAGGGTGGCCAGCAGGGTTTTTTTCACTCGGACTCTCCTCGGGCAAACAATGAAGCACCAAGTATCGTCCGAATGACGGTTGCGGTAAAGGGTGGCGCCGTTCGGCGAACAGCGCCGGGGCGGCTCACGGGAATTCGCCGCCCCGCTGCTTTCTGCCATTCTGCAGGCCGATCCGGTCGTGTTCGAACGACTGGGCCAGTTCCTGCCGCGCTTCTTCCCCGATCGAGATCATCCGCGATTCGTCGCGGAAGTGCGGGAACATCGCATCGAGCGTGGCCAGGTTGTGCTCGCGGAAGCTGGCGCGTGCCCGCTGCGCGCTGGCATCGTCGATGCCCAACTGCTGCAGCGCGCGCTCGCCGATCCGCAGCGCCGACTCGAAGGTCTCGCGCTCCACCATGTCCACGCCGCGCTCGCGCAGCTCGAACAGGTGCGTCACGTTGCGTGCCCGGCCGATCATCTTCAGGTGCGGGAAATGCTCGCGCACCAGGTCGGCCAGGCGCAGGCTGGTGTCCATGTCGTCGATCGCGTTGATCAGCAACACCGCCTTGTCCGCCTCGGCGGCGCGCAGCAGGTCGAGCCGCGTGGCATCGCCGTAGAACACCCGCAGCCCGAAGCGGCGCAGCATGTCGATCAGGTCGGGGTCGTTGTCCAGCACCGTCATGCGGATGCCGGAGGCGGCCAGCATGCGGCCGGCGATCTGGCCCACCCGGCCGAAGCCGGCAATGATCACGCGCGCGCCATCCGGCTCGATCGTATCGGCCGGCTTGGGCTCGCGCCGGGTCATGCGCCGTCCCAGCCAGTCGGCAACCGTCATCGCCAGCGGCGTCAGCGCCATCGATACGGCCACCACCAGCACCAGCGTTTCATGCCACGGCGCCGTGAGCACCGTGGCATCCTGCGCCACGGCCAGCACCACGAACGCGAACTCGCTGCCCTGCGCCAGCAGCGCGGCGAACGGCCAGCGTTGCACGGCCGGCACCGGCAACGCACGTGCCGCCATCCAGAGCAGCACCATCTTCAGTACCACGTAGCCGCCGGTCAGCGCGGCGATGCGTGCCGGCGCCTCGGCCAGCAGGCCGAAGTTGACGGACATGCCGACCGAGGTGAAGAACAGGCCGAGCAGCAGGCCCTTGAACGGCTCCAGGTCCGTTTCCAGCGCCTTGCGGTACTCGGAGCCGGCCAGCAGCACGCCGGCCAGGAAGGCACCCAGGCCCATCGACAGGTCGGCCAGTTCCATCAGGTGGGCAATGCCGAGCACCAGCAGCAGCGCGAAGGCCGTGAAGATCTCGCGCAGGCCGGTGCGGGCGATCAGGCGCAGCGCCGGGCGCATCGCATAGCGGCCGACCACCAGCACGCAGATCACCGCGCCGACCGCGAACAGCCAGTTGAAATCCGCCGCGCCGCTGCCGCCCAGCAGCGGCACCGCTACCAGCAGCGGGATCGCCGCCATGTCCTGGAACAGCAGGATCGCGAATGCCGCCTTGCCGGCCGGCGTGTTGTCGAGGTGGCGCTCGTTCATGTTCTGCACCGCGATCGCCGTCGACGACAGCGCCAGCGCGATGCCCGCCACCAGCGCGCCCATCCACGGCATGCCGAGCAGCCAGGCCGCGGCGCCGAGCGCGATGCCGCCGGTGGCCATCTGCAGCGCACCGCCGCCCAGCACCAGCTGGCGCATTTCCATCAGCTTGGCCGGCTGCAGTTCCAGGCCGATCAGGAACAGCATCAGCACCACGCCGATCTCCGCCACGTGGCCGATCAGCTCCACCTCGCCGATCAGGCCCAGGCCCCACGGCCCGATGATCGCGCCGCCGATCAGGTAGCCGAGCACGGAGCCGAGGCCGAGGCGCTGCGCCAGCGGCACCAGCAGCACGGCGGTAACGAGGAAGACGATGGGCGTGAGCAGCAGGTCGTGCATGGCGGGCAGTCGGGAGTGGCGGTAGCGCAATGGTAACGTCTGGCGCTGTTCGTGTTAACCGGACAGAAGGCTGAACGGGATTTGTACTCGACCGATGGTGTCAGCGTCATCGTTCTTCGCCAGCCACGGCGCTTTTGCTATGCTGCGGTTTTACGTTTGAATGCCGGAGAAGAAGATGGTCTCGTTGCAGGAACAATTGATGAAGGCTGGCCTGATCGACAAGAAAAAGGCGGCCAAGGTCCACCAGGACAAGAGCAAGCAGAAGAAGGAGGAGCTGCGCACCGGCGTATCGTCCGCCGATGAAACGCGCGCGGCGGTCCAGGAAGCTCAGCGCCGCAATGCCGAGCGGGCACGCGAACTGAACGCCCAGCGTGACGCGGCGGCCCAGCAGAAGGCGGTCGCCGCGCAGATCACGCAGCTCGTCAAGCAGAACCGCCAGCCCAGGGGCAATGGCGACATCGCCTACAACTTCACGTATGGCACGAAGGTCGAGCGGATCCACGTTTCGGCCGCCGTGCGCGACCACCTGGTGGCGGGGCGGCTGGTGATCGTGGGCCAGGGCGAAACGTTCGAGCTGGTGCCCCGCGTGGTGGCCGACAAGATCGCCGAGCGCGATGCGGCGCTGGTGGTGCGCGTCAACAAGCCCGCTGCCCCTGCCGTGGCCGAGGACGATCCCTATGCGGACTACAAGATTCCCGACGATTTCACGTGGTGAACCGGGAACAGGCTCGCACCGCCGAAATGGTGTCGCAAGGCTAACAGTAGTGTTGCATTTCTGTCGTTGCAGGTAATCTTTGCAATAAAAGTTGGTTACGGGAAATATACGGACTGTTACCATGTCGGGTCTGGCTGTTCGGCCGCAAGGACCATATGGGCTCGCTCTTTCACCGTATCAAAAAGTCACTGGGCGCGCGCGCGCTTCCGGCAGGCGTATTGGTTGCCGGTGTGATCCTGTCCGGGTATGCGGCCATGGCGCGGTTCGACCACGCCAAGGCGCGGCAGCTGGCGCAACGGCAGGATGCCGCCGAGGATACCTGTTCCTGCTGCATCACCGGCTCGAACTGTACGCGGGCGCGAGCCGTGACCTGGCTGCGCTCTTCAGTGCATCCGATGCGATCGAAGCCGCGGAGTTTTCCGCTTTCGTTGCCGCCAGCCGGGTGTTCGAGCGGCTCGAGGGCATCCGCGCCTTCGGCTACCTGCCGCGCGTGCCGGCGGCGGACGCGGCGCGCTTCGAAGCGGACATGCGGCGCCAGGTGCCGGATTTCCATCTCGTCGCCCCCCGTCCAGGCGTGCGTGATTATTACCCGATGGTGTACGGCGAACATGCCTTCGATCCAGGGCGGATGAAGGCGTTGCA
>DASVVD010000841.1:0-3379 GCA_036386715.1 Pseudoduganella sp. | reverse complement strand
GCCGGCAGATCAACTGATCCTGGAAGTGACCGAGGGCATCGTCGTCGGCAACCGCGACGGCACGATCGCCCACATGCAGGAACTCGCCGCCATGGGCATCCGCTTCTCGATCGACGATTTCGGCACGGGGTATTCGAACCTGGCCTACCTGAAGCGCATGCCGCTGTACGAGCTGAAGATCGACAAGAGTTTCATTCGCGAGATGCCGGGGGATGCGGACGGCACCGCCATCGTCTGCTCGATATTGGCGATGGCTGCGCACTTGCGGCTGCGGGTGGTGGCGGAAGGGGTGGAGACGGAGGAGCAGGCGGGGTTCCTGGCGGCGAATGGGGCGCCGCATATGCAGGGGTATCTGTTTGCGCGGCCGATGGAGCTGGGGGATGTGCTGGTGGCGCTGGAGGACTTGAAGGGTGCGGTGGACGTGGGGCGGTTGGATGGGCACTGCGGGCCGGTTTCGCCAGGCATTTCTGCTTTGATTCCGGCGTAAGTGCAATCCAGGCACCATCTCTATCTATATACTCATCAAAAACTCCTGCCAGGTTCTGTATTACAGCCATTATTCTGCCCGCAGCTGTATTTTTGTGCTTCTAATGGACAGAATAATAGCTCTTGTTAGTTTTGGGCTGGCTAAAATTCAGTATTAGAGCTAACATATTGCCTACAAAGTCTTGCATTCTTGCTTAAGGGCCATCATGTTGGACTTTACATTCGCCACGTGCCAGGAAATTTCCGTTGAGCTCGGCCAGCGGCTCAAGCGCCAGCGCCTGATGCAGGTGCTCACACAAAAAGACCTTGCCGAACGTGCGGGCGTCGCCGTCGGTACAGTCAAAAACCTGGAAAGCAAGGGCGTTTCTTCGCTGGAATCCCTTATTCGCATCGTTACAGCGCTGGGCTTGCTTGACGAACTGGCCTCGCTGTTCGAGTTGCAAGCTACTCTTTCGATTGCCCAGATGGAGCGCGCCCAGTTGGCCGAGCGCAAACGTGCGCCCAGCCGCAGGAAATTGGCGACAAAGCATGATTAAGAAAGTCGATGTCTTTTATGAGGGCTGGAGCGAGCGCTGGCATTTGGCAACCTTGGCCGACGACGGCCGCAAACTGCTGTTCGAATACAGTGCCGAGGCGCTGGCGCAAGACCTGGAGTTATCGCCGCGGCATTTGAAACTGCGCACGGCAGCGTATGGTGATTTTCCCGCTTGGCAGCTTGGGCTGCCGGGACTGATTGCCGATGCGCTGCCTGATGGTTGGGGTTTGTTGTTGATGGACCGCCTTTTCCGGCTGAATGGCATCGACGCGACCCGCGCCTCGGTGCTCGACAGGCTATCGTTCATTGGCCAGCGTGCGATGGGTGCGTTGAGCTTTCAGCCTGCGACCGTAACCGATTTGCCCAGCGATAATGTGCAATTGCTCAATCTCGCACAGCAGGCGCAATCGGTGCTCAGCGGTGAGGACTCTGTCATCCTCAGGCAGCTTGCACTGATGGGCGGCTCGCCGCACGGTGCACGCCCCAAGGTGCTGGTGCATTACCACGCCGCTACCGGGCAGATGAGCACACAGCCCTTCGACGGCAGTGCGCCATGGCTGGTCAAATTCCAGGCGCAAAACGAGCATAAAGAGGTCTGCGCCGTCGAACACCTGTATGCCCGGCTGGCACGTGATTGTGGCCTGGAGATCCCCGCCACGCAGTTTTTCGACCTGAGTCCGCAACTGGCTGCCTTCGGCATTGCCCGCTTTGATGTGGCGGGGCCAATGCGCATTCCCACCCACACATTGGCCGGCCTGTTGCACGCCGATTTTCGCCTGGCCGGTTCGGTCGATTACACGACGTTCTTGCGTGCCACGCGCTTTCTCACCCGCGACGAGCGCGAAGTGCAAAAGGCCTACCAGCGCACCGTGTTCAACGTGCTGTTCAACAACCGCGACGATCATCCGAAGAATTTCTCCTACCTCCTGGGCCAGGACCGCCGCTGGGGCTTATCGCCCGCGTATGACCTCACCTTCTGCACCGGGCCTGCCGGCTGTCACCAGATGGACGTCAGCGGGGAGGCACTGCGCATCAGCCGCGTCCACTTGCTGCAACTGGCAACGCAATGCGGGCTCGACCGGCGCTGGGCGGAGCAGGTGATCGAGCTGCAACTCACCGTGGCCGCCACCTTCACCGCGCAGGCCGCGCAATACGCTATCCGCACAGCCACGCAGCAAAACACCGCCGCCATCATCGTAGCCAACGCTGCACGGCTCGCGGCCACGTAATACAGCAGCGCCCGCGTGTTCGGCACCGTTGCCGACAACGCGATGCGCTTATCGCCCCTGCAATCAATACCGGTCGTCCAGCGCAAAGATAGGCTTGCGCGACTTCCACTGGCCGGCCGTGAAGTCCGGGAAATCCAGGGTCTGGAAGCCCTGCGCGATCGACTGCTCGGACAGCGGCGTGATGGCACTCCACGTCACCGCGTCATACACGTCGATCGGCATCGGCGCCTCGGCCTTCAACGCTTCCACGAACGCATGGATGACGAAGAAGTCCATGCCGCCATGGCCCGCGCCTTCGGCGGTCTTGGCATACTTGCGCCACAGCGGGTGCTCGTACTTGTCCTGCCATGCCTGGAACGCATCCCACTGGTGCGGCTTGCTGGTGCCTTCGATGTGGATCGATTCGTTCAGGTCCATCCACAGGCCGTTCGTGCCCTGCACGCGGAAGCCGATCGAATAGGGGCGCGGCAGCGACGTGTCGTGCTGCAGGATGATCGTCTCGCCGTTCTCGCACGCCAGCGTGGTGGTCACCACGTCGCCCAGCTTGAACGTGGTGCCCGCATTCGGATGGCTGGCGCCGCCCTGCTTGACCACGTAGTCATGCAGCCCGCGCGCCTTGCTCGCAAACGTATTGATGCGCGTAAAACGGTTGCCGCGATTGATGTTGGTATACATCGCACATGGGCCGATGCCGTGGCTCGGATACAGGTCGCCGTTGCGCTGCACGGAGTGTTCGGTGCGCCAGCGCGCTTCCGACCAGCCCTTCGCGCCATACTCGACCCCGCCGCCATACGGCCGGGCCGGATCGCCGCTGTTGAACTTCACGGCACGCAGGTCGTGCTGGTAGCCGCCCTGCAGGTGCACCAGCTCGCCGAACACGCCGGCGCGCACCATCTGCAGCACGGCCATCACATCGCGGCGGAAGCACACGTTCTCGAGCAGCATGTAGGGCGTGCCGGTCTTGAGCTGGGTGTTCAGCACATCCCAGTGATCCTGCAGCGTGATGCCGGCCACCACTTCGCAGCCGACCGGAATTTTGGCCTGCATCGCGGCGATCGCCATCGGCGCGTGCCATTCCCATGGCGTCGCGATGATGATGCCATCGAGCTTGCCGGCAGCGAGCATGCGC
>DASVVD010000840.1:0-3341 GCA_036386715.1 Pseudoduganella sp. | reverse complement strand
GAACGGGTCCATGAAGCCCTTGTTGGCGCCCGCCGTGAGCAGGCGCCGCTCGACGCCGAACTTTTCCATGGCGCCGGTAAAGCCGAAGCCATCCATCAGGACGCCGATCGAGCCGATGATGCTGGCCTTGTTGACATAGATCTTGTCCGCGGCGGCGGCAATGTAATAGCCGCCGGAAGCGCAGATTTCATCCACCACCACATACAGCGGCTTTTCCGGGTAGCCCTGGCGCAGGCGGCGGATCTCGTCGACGATCATGCCGGCCTGCACGGGGCTGCCGCCCGGGCTGTTGATGTGCAGCACGACGGCAACCGAGCCTTGGTCGGAAAACGCCTTGTTCAGCGCGGGAATCACGACCGATGCCGCGCCGCTGCCCTGCGACTCGATGTCGCCTTCGATTTCGACCAGCGCCGTATGGCGGCCCACGTCGCCCTCGGCGCCGAACAGGTTCACTTCGAAATAGCTGGCGATCGCAAAGAACACCAGCAACAGCAACGCCACCTTGTAGAAGATGCTCCAGCGGCGGTTGGCGCGCTGCTCCTTGATCGTGGCGAACACGAGCTTCTCGAGCACTTCGCGCTCCCACTTGATGGGCGGCGCAGCCGGCTGCAGCGGCTCTGGGGGCGGGCTGCCCGGCTTGTCGTTGATGTCGTTGCTCATAAAACCGTTGTTGGAGGGCGAATGTAGTCGTCCGGTTGCCAGTACAGGTTACCGTCGCGCTCGGCCAGCGCCACCGGCCGCAGGCGGCCGCCGCGGCACGGACCGCCAGCGCACTGGCCGCTGCTGGGAATATACACGGCGCCGTGCGTGGAGCACATCAGGTACAGGCCGGACGATTCGAAGAAGTCGCCTTCATTCCAGTCCAGCTCGATCGGCACGTGGGCGCAGCGGTTCAGGTAAGCATACGGCTTGCCGCCATGCCGGATCACGAAGGCCGTGGCCGGCTCGCCGCCGGCCAGCACGGCAAAGCGGATGCCCTTGCCGCCATCCGCCACCGCGTCGGCAGCGCAGACCAGGATCTCGGTGCTCATGGTTTGCCGGCGCCCTTCAATATATGCATCGCAGTTTCATGGCGTGCGCCTATCACGCGTTGGCATCCAGCCAGGCGCGCAGCTCGGGCACGTTCTTCGCGGAGAACAACGGGCGGCAGGCATGCAGCTGGTCGACCGGGTGTGCGCCATATTCCACGGCAATGGCGGCCGAGCCGGCGTTCTGCGCCATCAGCAGGTCGTGCGTGGTGTCGCCGATCATGACCGTGCGGCGCAGGTCCTGGCCCAGTTCGCGGGTGAGTTCGTACAGCATGGCCGGGTTGGGCTTGGAGAACGTCTCGTCCGCGCAGCGCGTGGCATGGAAGGTGGACAGCAGCTTCGCCGCATCGAGCGCCCGGTTCAGGCCCACGCGGCTCTTGCCGGTGGCCACGGCCAGGAAATATCCCTGCTGCGACAGCTCGGTGAGCATGTCGGCCACGCCATCGAACAGCGTGAGTTCCTCATCCTTGGTGAGATAGTGGTAGCGGTAGCGTTCCACCATGCGCGGGTAGTATTTCGGGTCCACGTCCGGGCCCAGCGCCACCTTCATCGCTTCGGAAAGGCTCAGGCCGATCACGTGCGAAGCCCGCTCGCGCGAGGGAACCGGCAGGCCCAGGTCCTTTGCCGCCGACTGGATGCTTTTCACGATCGTTGCCGTGCTGTCCATCAGGGTGCCGTCCCAATCGAAAACGATCAGGTCAAATTGCTTTCTTGCCATGTACTCCGGCGAGGCCGGCTCCGTATTTGAGGGATGCCCGTTATTGCAGAGCAGAGTTATCGGGTTGGCCCAAGCTTACCAAGAATTTTTCGCATTCGGGGGCAAGCGGAGCGTTCAACGTCATGATTTTCCCGCTGTCGGGGTGGCGGAAAGTGATCTGGTGGGCATGCAGGAACATGCGCTTGAGCGGCACGGTGCGCTTTTGCAGTGCCTTGTTCAGCACAAAGTCGCCATATTTGTCGTCGCCGGCAATCGGAAAACCGGTCGACTGCAGGTGCACGCGAATCTGGTGCGTGCGGCCGGTTTTCAGTTCGGCCTCCAGCAAGGCAAATTCCGCGAATTTCTTCAGCAGCGTGAAGACCGTATGCGAAGCCATGCCGTCTTCACTGACCGCCACACGGCGTTCGCCATTGCCCATGGTGTATTTGTGCAGTGGCGCTTTCACGTGCTGGCGCTTGTTTTTCCAGTCGCCGGTGGCCAGTGCGAGATAGCGCTTGTCCGTTTCACCGTCGCGCATCTGTTCGTGCAGGTTGGTCAACGCGGTGCGCTTTTTCGCCAGCATCAGCAGGCCGGACGTTTCACGGTCCAGCCGGTGCACCAGTTCCAGGAACTTCGCATCCGGCCGGGCAGCGCGCAATTGCTCGATCACGCCGAACGACACGCCCGAACCGCCATGCACCGCCACGCCGGCCGGCTTGTCGATCACGAGCAGGTGCGCATCCTCGAAAATGATGGGAAATTCCGCGGCGGGCGCACCATTGTCCGGCTTCTCCGCAATACGCACGGGGGGAATCCGAACGATGTCGCCGGCGACCAGGCGATACAACTGGTCGATACGGCCCTTGTTGACCCGCACCTCGCCGGAACGCAGGATGCGGTAGACGTGGCTCTTCGGCACACCTTTGCAAATACGCAACAGGTAGTTATCGATACGCTGTCCGGCGTCTTCTTCGCCGATCGTCACGAATTGTGCTTGTGGCAGGACTGTTTGGGGGGAAGTGTCCGCGGCAAGTTGCCGGCCCTTATGGATTGGCTTCCCAGAAAATCTCTCTAAGTCCTTCATTTTGAATATATAATCAATTCGCCGTAGCAATACAGCACTAAAGTAGTGCTGGCCTGCTGTTGCAGTGTAAGAAGAAAACCACGATTCTACACAGGGGCGCATCCGCTGGCCTCGCGGAATGCAAATTCAGCGGAAATAAACGTATACGCGCAGTCGGGCACGGATCAGGGTTGCAACCAATGTTGTGATCGGGTCGCGTGGACGGGTGTTGGAATTAGATTGGCTGGATCGTTAGGATAAATCCGGCAAGCAAGCACAGAGTCGTTGCTTGCCGGTTGATGGAGCTGATAACGCTTGCCGTTTCGCCGGGCACCACACAAGATGCCCGGCTCGACCATTTGCGCACGCCCGCATTCTCCGCGGCCCCACCATTGCGATGGAGCCGGACAGGATGAGTTGCAGGTGGTGCGAACTCGGCATGACGATCAGCCTCATGCGCCCACTGTGGCAGCTGCGCCTGCGCGCTGCCACACGACGAGGCATTTCCCCGCAGCCTCCTTAATTCCGCGTATATCCTTGTACGGTTGCCGCT
>DASVVD010000839.1:0-7324 GCA_036386715.1 Pseudoduganella sp. | reverse complement strand
CCCGAACAGGACCGTGAAACGACTTTGCGCCGATGATAGTGCTGCAACCAGTGTGAAAGTAGGTTATCGTCAGGCTGTTATATAGAGAAACCCCCGTCAGTGATCTGGCGGGGGTTTTTCGCTTTGGAGCGCACACTTTGTGGGAATGCGCACTTTGCAGGACACCGCGGACTTGGTGCCAAGTCCCGAACCGTCGCCCCGCCGGGCATTGCCCGACCCGGCACTTTGCGCCGATTGCTCTGCCGGGCATTGCCCGACATTGCTCCGCCCGGCATTGCCGGGCGTCGCCTACAACCAGTGTGAAAGTAGGTTATCGTCAGGCTGTTATTAGAGAAACCCCCGTCGCTCACGATGAATCGTGAGCCTGGCGGGGGTTTTTCGCATTGGAGTGTGCACTTTGCGGGAATGCATACTTCGCAGGACACCGCGGACCCGGTGCCCGGTCCCGAGTCGTCGCCCTGCCGGGCATTGCCCCCATGGCATTCTGCAACTCCATTCCATACCCGTCCCGACAGGCTGGCTCTCAGCCTGCTCGCATCGCGCACTGCTGCAGCTGAATAAAATCATGCGAGCAATATAATCTTCCGTTTTTCCTATTGCACGGTGCTCATCGGATCAAAATTAATTTGCCCTGCAGCTGACGATACAACAACGCCCTGACGATTTTTATCCTAGTATCAAATGAGAGATTCCACCCTGAAGGACTGGAAGAAGAGCGCGTGTTCGCTCTGAATTGCGCATGACGACGCGGTACTCATGACTAGGGAGGCAACATGAAAGCGAAACAGCAGAAAGCTACGGCTGCGCCAATGGTCGACGGTTGCGACTGTGCCGAACCGAACGGTGCGGCGGCATCGCAAGGCACCGAAGGCAACGGTCTTTCCAAATTTCAGATGGCGGGGGAAACACCGCTTGGCCTGGCGGATCCGGGCGATCGCGGCATGCCCGGCGTATCGAAACGGGAAGTGCAGGATGGCATGCCCTCGCGCGGCATGGCCGAGCGGGCGGACAGCCGCAATGGTGGCATGCCCGGCGGCGGGATGAATGGCGGCACCGGTCAGGGCAAGTCGAACGGATCCGGTGGCTCGGGTGGCTCGGGTGGCATGGGAGGCTCCGGTGGCTCGGGTGGCTCCGGTGCCGGCGGCTTCGGCGGCGAGGGCCAGCCGCGGGCAAGACGTTGCGCCACCATGGATGTGCATCGCCGCCTGTTGTCCACCAACCCCGCCTATGCCCGGGCGCGCGACGCCATCGAACTGCAGGCGCAGCGCTATGAGGCGGGCGATACCAGCGCGCAGCGCACCGGCATCACACGCATTCCCGTCGTGGTGCACGTGGTGTGGAATACCGCCGCGCAAAATATCTCCGATGCGCAGGTGGCCAGCCAGATCGATGTGCTCAACCGCGACTTCCGCCGTACCAACGCCGATGTCGGCACCGCGCCGGCGCCGTTCCTGCCGCTGGCAACGGATGCCCGTATCGAATTCTTCCTGGCGAGCACGGATCCGAACGGCGCACCCACCACTGGCATCGAGCGCCGGCAGACCACGGTCGCCTCGTTCAGCGACAACGATGCCGTCAAGTCCGCCGCCAGCGGCGGCCTGGATGCGTGGCCGGCCGATCGTTACCTGAACATCTGGGCATGCCAGCTGGGCGGCGGACTGCTGGGCTATGCGCAATTCCCCGGCGGCCCGGCCAACACCGACGGCGTGGTGTGCCTGCAATCGGCCTTCGGCACGCTGGGCACGGCGGCGGCACCGTTCGACCTGGGCCGTACCTCCACCCACGAGATCGGCCACTGGCTCGATCTCTTCCATATATGGGGCGACGACGGCACCGGCTGCTCGGGTTCCGACAACGTTGCCGATACGCCGAACCAGGGCGGCGCCAACACCGGCGTACCGACCTTTCCGCATGTCTCCTGCAACAATGGGCCGGATGGCGACATGTACATGAATTACATGGACTATGTCGACGACCGGGCCATGGTGATGTTCAGCGCCGGCCAGGTGGCACGCATGCAGGCCTGCCTGGACGGCGTGCGCGCCGGCATCGGCGAGAACGCCACGACCAGCCGCCCAAGTTCCGAACCGGTGGTGGCATGGGGCCCGGACCGCCTCGATGCCTTCGTGCTCGGTACCGACCGTGCGCTCTATCACAAGTGGTGGGACGGTGGCTGGGGACCGTCGGCTACCGGCTATGAGTCCATGGCCGGCGTGTGCACGAGCGTGCCGCAAGCCGTAGCACGGGGCCCCAACCGCCTGGATGTATTCGTCACAGGCACGGACAGCGCGCTGTATCACAAGTGGTGGGATGGCGCTACGTGGGGGCCATCGGTCACGGATTACGAATACATGGGCGGCATCTGTTCCGGCGATCCGCGCATCGTGTCGTGGGGCCCGAACCGGCTCGATGTCTTCGTGCTGGGCACCAACCGGGCGCTGTTCCACAAGTGGTGGGACGGTGCCGCCTGGGGGCCGTCGCTCACCGGCTACGAGGACATGGGCGGCACCTGCCTCGGCCAGCCGGAGATCGTGTCATGGGGCCCGAACCGGCTGGACGTGTTCGTCATCGGCACCGACCGGGCGCTGTATCACAAGTGGTTCGACGGTGCCGGCTGGGGGCCGTCGCCGACCGGTTATGAGCGCCTTGGCGGCGTCTGCACATCGGCGCCGCGCGCAGTGGCATCGGGACCGGACCGGCTCGATGTCTTCGTCACCGGTACCGATGGCGCGCTGTACCACAAATGGTGGGATGGTTCCGCCTGGGGGCCTTCCGCCGACGGCTTCGAACGGATGGGCGGCATTTGCGTCGGCGCGCCGGAAGCGGTGTCGTGGGGCCCGAACCGCCTCGACCTGTTCGTGACCGGTACCGACAGCGCGCTGTACCACAAATGGTGGAATGGTTCCGCCTGGGGCCCGTCGCTCACTGGCTACGAATACCTGGGCGGTATCTGCACGTCCACGCCACGCGTCGTGTCGTGGGGACCGAACCGGCTCGATGTCTTCGTCACCGGCACCGACAGCGCGCTCTACCACAAATCGTGGGATGGCTCGGCCTGGGCGCCGTCGCTCACCGGCTATGACTTCATGGGCGGCGTGATCTCGGCGTTTCGTGAAAGCGGGCAGGCCCAGGCCGGTCAGCCGATTGCCACGCTGGTACCCCAGCAGCCGGCGATCGTGCCTGCCGCCAGAGATGCGCAGCACCAGTCCCTGGCGCTGCACCACTGACCGCGAGTGCCCATGGAAAACCATTCTCCAGCCATGGGCGCGGCACTGACCTGGGCCCACTCGTTCGAGGAGGACGAGGGCGATATCCAGGTCTACCGGCCGCGCGACACGTATCCGTTCCCGCCCAGCCGGCGTGGGCGGGAAACCCTGGTCTTCGACCTGTCCGGACGCGCTACCTCGGGCATGCCGGGGCCGGACGACCGGATGGTGGCGCAAGGGGCCGCGCCGCCGTTCGATATCGTGGAAGCAGGCACGAACCTGTTGAAAGTACGAAAGCGCTGACCGGCGGCGTGGGGCATGGCTTTCCACAGGTCCATGCCCCATTGCATGCAAGCCGCAAGTGAGCTTCTTCCTACACGCCCGCGGTCCCCGCGCCGATACAGCCGCTACCGCGGCACGCGCATGATCGCCGTGTCGGCGCCCTCGGCGCTTCAACAGGAGGAGCGAATCATGAGCCAGAAAGGCAGTTCGGATGACAAACGCAAACGCTCGCAGACCCACACCAAACAGCAGACCGTGAACGACGACAGCCTCGCAACCCAGGCGCCAGGCGCGGTGCAGAAAGGCGGGGCCAACGTCCAGTCGGCATCGGTGGAGCAGGAAGGCGCTGCGCTGCGCGACCGCGGCTCCCTGCAGGTAACGCCCGACAGCGGCGCTGATGGTGATCGCGGCGGCGCCGGTGCCCAGCAGGCGGGCTGGAGCGCACGCCAGAAAGCCATGCGCGAGGAAGCCCGCTCGGACGAAGCGCGCTCGGGTTCGGCCCAGCAGTCCGGCTATGGCGGCCTGGAACAGAAGCAGCATGCCGGTTCACAGGAATCGCCCACCGGACCATCGGGCAATCGCCAGTCCGGCGCGGCCGACAGCCGCCAGCGCCAGGGCAGCCCCGCCGAGGCGCCATCCGACGCCGGCAGCCGCCACACTGAAAAAACGCCGCAGCGTTGATCTTGCAGCGAGCGCTGTTGCTGCCCTGGCGGCAACGGCGGACGGAGCTCTGCCTTTAAAGCCGCGAACCTGTTCGTACGGCTGCCGTACGGCTGGAACGCTACAATGGACGTTCAACTCGGAAGGACGTCCATGAAAGAAGAGCTGGCCCGCCAGGTGGTCCTGGTGCGCGCGATCGAAACCACCGACCAGAAGCGCGAAATCCTCAGTGACGACGATCGCCGCTATGCCAACCGCACCGCCCGCGAGCTGGCCCAGTGGCAGGCCTCGGAAACCAGGGGGCCGGCAACCGCCGAGCATTTCCTGCAGCAGCGCTCCGAGCAGATCATCAAGAAACTGTCGCAGCGGCACACGGCGTTCGCGGCATTCGCCAGGCGGGCGCCGGGGCTGCATGCCACGGCCTGGCTGTTGCCGCTGCTGGCGCTGTTGCTGGGGGCCGGCCTGGACCGCATCACCGATCCCCACCGCGTCGACCTGCTGTCGGCGCCGCTCCTGGCGATCATTGCCTGGAACCTGCTCGTCTATGTGGTGATGCTGGTCTGGCTGTGCGTGCCGAAGGCGGGCATCACACGCCTGCGCGCCGCCTGGATCCGCTCGCTATCGGTCGGCAAGGGGGCAATGCCGCGCAAGATGCCGCATGCGCTGTCGTCCGGCCTGTATGCCTTCATGGCCGAGTGGGCCCAGCTGAGCGCGCGGCTGAACGGTGCGCGGCTGTCGCGCACCATCCACCTGTCCGCCGCGTTGTTCGCCGTCGGTGCCGTGGCATCGCTGTATGCGCGCGGCATGCTGGCGCAATATGGCGCCGGCTGGGAGAGCACTTTCCTCACCGCGGCGCAGGTCCATGACGGGCTGGCGATCCTGTTCTGGCCGGCGATCACCGTGTTCGGCCTGCAAGGCTTCACGCTGGCCGATGTGCAGGCGCTGCATTTTGCCGCCGGTGCCCAGCCGGCAGCCGCCGACGGCGCCCGCTGGGTGCACCTGTATGCCGCAACCCTGCTGCTGCTGGTCGTCCTGCCGCGCTGCGTATTCACGGCGTTTGCCGCCAGTCGTGCCGCCCTGCTGAAACGCCGCTTTCCGCTCGACCTGGACCAGCCTTACTTCCGCCAGCTGAACGATGCCGCCGGTGGCGAGGCCGGCACGCTGCGCGTGCTGCCGTACAGCTTCACGGTGGACGAAGCACGCAGCCGCGGCCTGGAGGCGGTGGCCGCGCAACTGGTGGGCGAACGGGCCCGCGTGCGGCTGCTGGCGCCCGTGGCGTACGGCGCCGATCCGGCCGCCGCATTGCGCGACATCGATCCGCGTGATCCCGGCGTCACCTCGACAGCCCTGCTGTTCAGCCTCGCCGCCACGCCGGAAAAGGAAAACCATGGTGCCTTCATCGCCCAGGCGGTGGCGGCGCTGGCCCAGCGCGCCGTAGTGCTGCTCGACGAATCCGCCTTCAGCAGCCGCACGCCGGATCCGCAACGCGTGCGCGAACGCATCGAACTGTGGCGCGAGTTCTGCGTGTTCCACGGGGCCGAGCCGAGCGTCGTCAACCTGCTCGCGGCGCCGCTGCCGGCCAAGGGAGAAAGCGCATGAGCGAAACCATCCAGCTGGCCCTGATCTCGCACACCAACAACGGCAAGACCACGCTGGCGCGCACGCTGCTGGGCATGGACGTGGGCGAGGTGCGCGATGCCGCGCACGTGACCGCCCTGAGCGAATCCCACACGCTGCAGGCGACCGGGCAGGGCGACCGCCTGCTGCTGTGGGATACGCCCGGCTTCGGCGATTCGGTGCGGCTGATGAAGCGTCTCGGCATGTCCGGCAACCCGATCGGCTGGTTCCTGCGCGAGGTGATCGACCGCTACCGCGACCGCCCGTTCTGGCTCAGCCAGCAGGCCTTGCGCGCCGCGCGCGACGAGGCCGACATCGTGCTGTATCTCGTCAATTCCGCCGAGCGGCCCGAGGATGCGGGCTACCTGCCATCCGAGATGCGCATCCTGGAATGGCTCGACAAGCCGGTGCTGGTACTGCTGAACCAGATGGGGCCGCCGCGCCCGGCCGCTGAAGAGCAGGCCGAGCAACTGCGCTGGCGCGAACACTTGCGCCAGTATCCGGCGGTGCGCGACGTGCTGCCGCTCGATGCTTTTGCACGCTGCTGGGTGCACGAGCGTGTGTTCTACGAAGCGCTCGGCCGGCTGGTGCCTGAACCGAAGCGCCAGGCGCACGAGCGCCTGCTGGCCGTGTGGGAAACACAGAACGCGCAGCGCTTCCACCAGTCGATGGCCGTGACGGCGCAGCAGCTGCACGACGCGGCCCGCGACCGCCAGCTGGTCGAGACCGCGCAGAGGAACATGCTGGGGTCCGCGCTGAAGCTGGTCGGCATCGGCAAGGGCGACGACCGCAAGCGCCAGGAGCGGGCCATGAACACGCTCGTCGCCCGGCTCAATCTCGGCATCGGCCAGGCCACCGTCAGCCTGCTGTCGCTGCACCGGCTCGACGCCAGCGCGGCCACCACGATCAATGCGCGTGTCAGCAACAATTTCGTCGTCAAGGCGCCGGTCGAAAAAGGCCAGGCGGCACTGCTGGGAGCTATCGTGTCCGGCGCGGCCACCGGACTTTCCGCCGATCTCGCCGCCGGCGGGCTCACGCTCGGCACCGGGGCGCTGCTGGGCGGCGTGATCGGTGCGCTCACGTTCGCCGGCGCCGCGTGGGGCTTCAATGCGGGGACCGACCGCAACACGCCATCCATCACGCTGTCCGACGAATTCCTGCGCACGCTGCTGGTCACCAACGTGCTGCGCTACCTCGCCGTCGCCCACTTCGGGCGCGGCCGCGGCAATTTCGTCGAGAGCGAAGCGCCGGCATTCTGGCAGGACGAAGTGGAGCAGGCCGTCGCGCTGCGCGAGGCCGAGGTCAGCCAGCTGTGGCGTACGCTGCGCGAGCAGGACGAGCCGGAGATCGGGCCAGCCACCCAACTGCTGGGCGGCATCACCAGGCGCGTGCTGGAACGGCTGTACCCGGGCGCGCAGATCGGGCACTGAGCGGCAAGCAGGCACCCAGCGCGCCTGTTGCCGCCACCGGCGCCAATGCGCTGCAAACGCATGTTTCCGCTTGCCTGCTCCGGTTCGCCTGCCTAGACTGGAACGGGCGCTCATCAAGGCGCCGACATG
>DASVVD010000838.1:0-3693 GCA_036386715.1 Pseudoduganella sp. | reverse complement strand
CTTTGCCATGGGCTGGGCCAATGCCGCGGATGCAACGCTGGGCGCTGGCGACGTGGTGCGGATTTCCGTTTACGGCAGTCCGGACCTGAACGTGGAAACGCGTATCGGCCAGAGCGGCATCCTGACCTTCCCGCTGGTCGGGCAGGTCCAGGTCGGTGGACTGGAAATTCCGGCAGCCGAGAGGAAGATCGCGGGCCTGCTGGAAAGCGGCGGCTTCCTGCGCAAGCCGCAGGTGACGATCCTGGTGACGTCGCTGTCCAGCCAGCAAGTATCCGTGCTGGGACTGGTCAATCGTCCTGGCCGCTACCCGATCGAGGGCAAGCGCACGGTGCTCGACATGCTGGCCCTGGCCGGTGGCGCCAACCTCGACGGCTCCGACATCGTGACCCTGATCCGCAAGCGCAACGGAGAAGTGACGAAGGAAACGCTGGATATCGTCGATATGCTGCGCAGTGGCGAACTCAAGCGTGACGTGGAACTGTCGCCGGACGACATTCTCTATGTCGAGCGCGCACCGCGCTTCTATATCTACGGTGAAGTGCAGCGCCCCGGCGCATTCAAGCTCGAACGTTCGATGACCGTGCTGCAAGCCCTCGCCGTCGGTGGTGGCCTTACGCAACGTGGTACCGAGCGCGGCATGCGCATCAAGCGCCGTGATGCCGACGGCAAAATCCAGGTGATCGATGCCAAGCATGACGATCTGTTGCAGACCGATGACATCGTTTATGTCAAAGAAAGCCTGTTCTGATGCGGCTTCCGTTTCCAAAGTTTAAGGTGTATCTATGAATTTCACTCAACTATTGCTGATTTTTCGTGCACGCAAGAAAGTAGTGATCAGCACGCTGCTGATCGTCGTGCTTGCCGCCCTTGCCGTCAGCCTGCTGTTGCCCAAGACATACAAGGCCAGCAGCACCCTGCTGTTGAACTACAAGGGCGTCGATCCGCTGACCGGCGTGATGATGCCGGGCCAGCTGATGCCCGCGTACATGGCAACGCAGATCGACATCATCGGTAGCCGCAACGTGGCGATCCGCGTGGTCGAGCGCCTGCAACTGGCCAACAGCCCGGCTGTCCAGGAGCAATTTCGAGAAGCAACCAATGGCGTGGGCTCGATCAACAGCTGGCTGGCCGGCCTGCTGTTGCGCAAGCTCGACGTTACCCCGTCGCGCGAAAGCAGTGTGGTCGATGTGGCGTTCAGCGGCTCCGAGCCGCAGTTCGTGGCGGCAGTGGCAAATGCATTCGCGGAAGAATACGTGCGCGCCACGGTTCAGCTGAAAGTCGACCCGATGCGGCGCGCATCGACTTATTTCGACCAGCAGACCAAGCTGCTGCGCGACAGGGTGGAAGAAGCCCAGAGCCGCCTGTCCAAGTATCAGCAGGATAACGGCATCGTCAGCGTCGACAACCGGCTCGATGTGGAATCGAACCGCCTGAACGACCTGTCGGCGCAACTGGTCGCTGCCCAGGCCCAGGTAATGGAAGCGACGTCGCGTCAGCGCATGGCGAGCGGCAGCCTGTCGGCCTCGCCGGACGTGGCCAACAGCCCGATCATCCAGAACCTGCGCCTGACCCTCGGCAATGCCGAAGCCAAGCTGGCCGAAGCCGGCCAGCGCCTCGGCCGCAACCACCCGCAGTACGTGAGCGCCCAGGCCGAAGTGGCCAAGCTGCGGCGTGATCTGGAAGAGCAGACCCGCCTGACGTCGCAAAGCGTCGGCAACAATGCTACCGTGCTGAGCCAGCGCGAATCGCAGATCCGCGAGGCACTGGCGGCACAAAAAGCCAAGGTCCTGGAACTGAACCGCTCGCGCGATGAAATGAATGTGCTGATGAAGGATGTCGAAAACGCCCAGCGTGCTTTCGATGCATCGTCGCAGCGTGGTTCGCAGACCCGTATCGAAGGCCAGGCTGAGCAGTCGGATATCGCCATCCTGAACCCTGCCATCGTGCCGAGCGAGCCGGACGGCCCGAAAGTGTTGCGCAACGTGCTGTTGTCCGTATTCCTTGGCACGCTGCTGGGCTTCGGACTTGCCTTCGTGCTCGAGCTGATGGACCGCCGCGTCCGTTCGGCGGGCGACTTGAAGGATTCGCTCGATATTCCGCTGTTGGGCGCGATCGAGTGGAACAAGTCCAGCCAGCGCCGCACCGGCGTCCTGGGATCGCTGCTGCCGCGCCGCCCGCGTTTAACCTGATTTGTTGGAGATTTTGATGAGCCAAGCAACTATTCCCCTGGCCACAGCCACACCTGCCCGCAACGCCGGCACGAGCATCGGCGGCCTGTTGCTGGAGACGGGCAAGATCACGCCGGAGGGCGCGGAGCGTGTTCTGCGCATGCAGAAAGAGCTGGGCATTCGATTTGGCGAGGCTGCCCAGCGCCTCGGCCTCGTGACCGAAGCCGATATCCAGCAGGTATTGGCACGGCAGTTCGACTACCCCTACCTGCAGCCGGGCGAAGGCAAGTATTCGCCGCAACTGGTTGCCGCCTATAACCCGTTCAGCCCGCAAGTCGAGACACTGCGCGCAGTGCGCAGCCAGTTGATGCTGCGCTGGTTTGCCCGTGGCCACAAATCGCTGGTGGTGATGGGTGCACGGCCCGGTGATGGTGCGAGCCTGTTCGCCGCCAACCTGGCGGTCGTGTTCTCCCAGTTGGGAGAGCAGACGTTGCTGGTGGATGCCAACCTGCGCAAGCCGCGCCAGCACGAAGTCTTCAACCTGGCCCAGCGCCAGGGCCTGTCGGATATGCTGGCCGGCCGTGCCGACCTGAACGCGGTTACCCGGATCGAGTCGTTCGTCGACCTGTCGGTGCTCGGTGCCGGTACGCTGCCGCCGAATCCCCAGGAATTGTTGAGCCGTGACAGCTTCACGGCGTTGAACACGCAGCTGGAAAGTCGCTTCGACGCGGTGCTGTACGACGCACCGTCCGGCGACACCGGCTCCGATGCCATGGCCATTGCCGCCCGTGCTGGCGGTGTGCTGCTCGTTGCACGCAAGGATGTCACGCCGCTGAGCGCGATCATCAAGCTGAGCGATCAGCTCGGCCAGAACGGCGTGAAG
Organism: Pseudoduganella sp.; assembly: GCA_036386715.1. Lineage (GTDB taxonomy): Bacteria > Pseudomonadota > Gammaproteobacteria > Burkholderiales > Burkholderiaceae_D > Rugamonas. The sequence goes on along the minus strand of DASVVD010000838.1, from coordinate 642 downwards.
ATCGTTGGCTCGGTCCTGGTGAGCTTCTGATGGACATGGCCGAGAAAAGTGCAGTGCAGGAGAGCCTGGCCGCATGGCGCAGGCCGGCACCGGAGTTCCTGCCGATTGCCGCGGGGTTTGCTTGCCTGCTGTTACCCACGCTCTATCGCCTGTTTACGGGTGCCTGGGCCACGGAAGAGCAGGCGCATGGCCCGATCATCCTGGCGCTGTCGCTGTGGCTGATGTGGCGCAATCTGCCGTTGATGATGGCGAAGCCGGCCGCCCCCTCGCGGGGGGGCTGGGTGCTGCTCGTCATTTCGTTGCCACTGTACATTCTCGGCCGCTCGCAGGCTGTCCTCGCGTTTGAAATCCTGTCGCTGCTTATGCTCGCGGCCGCGCTGTTGCTGGTTACGCGAGGCAAGCCGGCACTGCGCGTGCAGTGGTTCCCGTTTTTCTTCATGCTGTTCCTGGTCCCGCTGCCGGGCCCGGTCGTCAGTGCGCTGACGATGCCGATGAAGATGGCGGTTTCCTACGTGGTGGAGCACATCCTGTATTCGGCCGGCCTGCCGATCGCCCGCAGCGGCGTGATCCTGCAGATCGGCCAGTACCAGTTGCTGGTAGCCGATGCATGCGCTGGCCTGCAGACGCTGTTGACGCTCGAAG
>DASVVD010000837.1:0-8267 GCA_036386715.1 Pseudoduganella sp. | reverse complement strand
ACTTCGTGGCGGAAATGCGCCGCGGCTGAATAACTTTTTGGCATGCCAGTGCCCACACCTTTCATGGTGGGCGATGGCTGGCGGCGCGGCTTTGGCATTACACTGCTTGCATGCTGAAAACCGAAACCCCGAGCAGCGAGCACGCGCAGCTGGACCAGTATGCGGTTCCCGAACTGGTGGCAGCCTTCGTCGACGACCAGTTCAATGCCGTGCAGGCGGTGCGCGCCGCCGCGCTGCCGATCGTCGCCGCGATCGAGGCGGCGGTGCCCCGCATCGAAGCGGGCGGGCGGCTGATCTACGTGGGGGCCGGCACCTCGGGCCGGCTCGGCGTGCTCGACAGCGTGGAGCTGTATCCCACCTTTTCGTGGCCGCCCGGGCGCGCGGTGGCGCTGCTGGCCGGTGGCGAGCGCGCGATGTTCGTTGCCGTCGAAGGGGCGGAAGACGATCGCGAACAGGGCGCGCGCGACCTGCGCTCGCTCCATCCTTCGGCCAACGACGTGGTGCTGCTGCTGGCCGCTTCCGGCGCCACGCCCTACGTGCTGGGTGCCTTGCACGCCGCACGCGAGGCCGGTGCGCTCACGATCGGCATCGCCAACAACACCAGTGCGCCGGTGGCCGGCGAAGCGCATGTCGGCATCACGCTCGATACCGGCGCGGAAATCATCTCGGGCAGCACGCGGCTGAAAGCCGGCACGTCGCAGAAGATCGTGCTGAACACGATCTCGAGCGCCGTCATGGTCCGGCTGCACAAGGTCTACGGGAACTTGATGGTAGACTTGAAACCCACCAACGCCAAGCTGTTCGCGCGCACGGTGCGCCTGACAGTGCATGCCACCGGCGCCAGTGAAGCCGCTGCGCGGGCCGCGCTGGAGGAATGCGGATTCCATGTCAAGGTGGCGATCGTCGCGCTGCTGAAGAAGGTGCCGGTGCCGCAGGCCGAGAGCCTGCTGGCACGTGCCGGGGGCAGCGTGCGCGGGGCGCTGAACGCCTGATGTGCCGGCCGCATCCCGCAGTCCATAGAAAACGCCGAGCAAGGATGCAATGAAAGCAGTGCAGCGCAACCCCTGGTGGTGGATTCCCACCCTTTATTTTGGCCAGGGCATTCCGTATTTCGCCGTCATGAACCTGTCGCTGGTGATGTACAAGAACACCGGCTTCTCCAATACCGACATCGCGCTGTACACGTCATGGCTGTACCTGCCATGGGTGATCAAGCCATTCTGGGCACCGGTGGTCGAGATGTTCGGCACCAAGCGCCAGTGGACCGTGGCATTACAGGGCCTGACCGGCATGGCGCTGGCGCTGGTGGCCTTTACCACGCACCTGCCGGCGTTCTTCCAGGTGAGCCTTGCCGTGCTGTGGCTGATGGCCTTTTCGTCCGCCACGCACGATATCGCGGCCGACGGTTTCTACATGCTGGCCCTGCAGCAGAAGGAACAGGCGGCCTACGTGGGCGTGCGCAGCACCTTCTACCGGCTCGCCAACATCACCGGCCAGGGCGCGCTGGTGGCGCTGGCCGGCATCCTGATCACCCGGACCGGGGATCCGCGCACCGCCTGGTCCGTCGTGTTCGGCCTGCTGGGCGTGGTGTTCGCGCTGCTGTGCGCCTGGCATTTCTTCATGCTGCCCCGTCCCGCCGCGGATACCGCGGCGCGCCTGAAGGGCAATCCGTTCGCGGAATTCTTCCTCACGTTCGCCGCCTTTTTCAGGAAGAACGGCATCGTCACGATCCTCGGCTTCCTGCTGCTGTTCCGCCTGGGCGAATCGCAGCTGCTGAAGATGGCCGTGCCGTTCCTGCTCGATCCGGTCGCCGAGGGCGGCCTCGGGCTGGACAACACGCAGGTCGGCTTCGTCTACGGCACCGTGGGGATCATCGCGCTGACGGTCGGCGGCCTGCTGGGCGGCGTGGCGATCGCGCGTTTCGGCCTGAAGCGCTGCCTGTGGCCGATGGCGTTCATCCTGCACCTGCCCGGCCTCGTGTTCGTGTACCTGTCGCACGCGCAGCCCGGCAATATCGGCCTGGTCACGGTGGCGATGGCGATCGAGCAGTTCGGCTACGGCTTCGGTTTCACGTCCTACATGATGTTCATGATCATGGTCTGCGAGGGCGAGCACAAGACCGCGCACTATGCGATCTGCACCGGCTTCATGGCGCTCGGCATGATGGTGCCGCAGATGGCCAGCGGCTACCTGCAGGAGATCATGGGGTACCCGCACTTCTTCATCTGGGCCTGCCTGGCGACGATTCCCGCGTTCGCGATGACGGCGCTGGTGAAGATCGACCCGGGTTTCGGGCGCAGCTGAAAACCGGTGGAATCGAGCCGGACGCGGACCGGATGGCGGCTGGGATTACAATACTGCCGCTATTTTGACAGGAGTGGTCTTGGCTTTCGATCGTAACAAGCGGCTTTTGCTTTCCGCCGGCGCGGCCGGTGCCCTGGCGGCGTTGATGAGTGCATGCACCACATCGCCCACGCGTCCTCCGGTGCCCGCGGGTCCCGCCACCGCCGCCGGCGGCCCCGTGCCGCATCCCGAACCACCGCGCTACACCGGCGAGCAGCCGCCTGCCGCGCCGCGCGAGTTCCGCGCCGCGTGGGTGTCCACCGTGGCCAATATCGACTGGCCCAGCCGCAGCAATGCGCCGCCCGCCAAGCAGCAGGCCGAAGCGATCGCGATCCTGGACCGCGCCAAGGCATTGAACCTGAATGCCATCGTGCTGCAAGTGCGCCCCAGCGCCGATGCGATCTACCCGTCGAAACTGGAGCCCTGGTCGGAGTTCCTCACCGGCCGCTCGGGCAAGGAGCCGGTGCCGGCCTGGGATCCGCTGCAGTTCTGGATTGCCCAGGCCCATGCGCGCGGCCTGGAACTGCATGCCTGGTTCAACCCATACCGCGCCCGCCATGCGGCGGCGCGCACGCCGCTGGCCAAGGAGCATATCGCCAACACCAATCCGCAGGCCGTCAAGCCTTACGGCAAGCTGCTGTGGATGGATCCGGGCGAGGAAGCGGCATCGCAGCACACGCTGAGCGTGATCCTCGACGTGGTGCGCCGCTACGATATCGACGGCGTGCACCTGGACGATTACTTCTATCCGTACCCGATCGAGGCCCCGGCGGCAAGCGGCGGCGAGGCGACGGCGCTCGATACGCCGTCGTGGCAGAAACCGGAGGTGGAATTCCCCGACCAGCCGTCGTGGCAGCGCTACGTGCGCGGCGGCGGCACGCTCGACCGTGCCTCGTGGCGGCGCCAGAATGTCGACAGGCTGATCGAACAGATCTACCTCGGCATCCGCCGCGAAAAGGCGTGGGTGAAATTCGGCATCAGCCCGTTCGGCATCGGCAGGCCGGACCGCCGGCCGCGCGGCATCGCCGGCTTTTCGCAGTACGACAAGCTGTACGCCGATGCCGAGCTGTGGCTGCAGAAGGGCTGGCTCGATTACCTGGCGCCGCAGCTGTACTGGCCGATCGCGCAGGCGCCGCAGGCGTATCCGGTGCTGCTCGACTACTGGCTGGCGCAGAATACGCACGGCCGGCACGTCTGGCCCGGCCTGTTCACCAGCCGCGTCGCCGACGGCTCGGCGAAGCCGTTCGGACCGGACGAGATCGTGCAGCAGATCGACGTGACGCGAAGCCGCCCCACCGCGCAGGGGCACGTGCACTTCTCGATCGCGCCGCTGATGCAGAACCGCGGCGGCCTGTACGACCGGCTGAAGGCCATGAGCTACCAGAGCGCGGCGCTGGTGCCGGCCTCGCCATGGCTGGGCGACCGGGCGCCCGATGCGCCCACGGTGACCGTGAAACGCGGCGAAAACGGCCTGGCCGTGGCGCTCGGCGTATCGAAGAAAGCCGTCACCTTTGCGATCTGGGCCCGCTATGGCGACGAATGGCGCTTCACGGTCACGCCGGCCATCAGCGGCGAAGTGGTGCTGCGCGACCTGGCCGGGGTGCCGGCACGCTCGGTGGTGGTCACCGCCGTCGACCGGGTGGGCAACGAAAGCCTGCGCGTCAGCGCAAAGGTGTGATGGCAACGCGTGATGGAAGCTTTGGTGGAAGCATCTAGTGGAAGCATCTAGTGGAAGCCTTTAGTGGAAGCCTTTAGTGGAAGCCTTTGATACAGGCCTGGGCATCGACGCCGGCGGCACGCAGACGCGCTGGGCGCTGGCCGACGTGGCCGGCACCATCGTGGCCGAGGGCCACGTGGCCGGTGCATCGGCGCTGCAGATGGCCAGCCCGGAGGGGCGTGTCCGGCTGCGCGCCACGTTCGAGGCACTGGCGCGCGATGTGCTGGCGCACGGCCGCCCGCGGCGCATCCATGCCGGCCTGACCGGGTTCGGCGGCGATTCGCTGCTGCTGGGCGAATGGCTGGCCGAGCTGCTGGCCGTGGCGCCGCAGGATATCAGCCTGTGCAACGATATCGAAATCGCCTACCTGGATGCGTTCGAACCGGGTGCCGGCTACCTCGTCTATGCGGGCACCGGTTCGATCGCCGCCTTCATCGACAAGGAAGGCACCTTCCACCGCGCAGGTGGCCGCGGCGTGGTTCTCGACGATGCGGGTGGCGGTTTCTGGATCGCCCGCGAGGCGATGCGCCGCATCTGGCGCCGTGAAGACGAGCAGCCGGGCGCCTGGCAGGCATCGCCGCTGGCCCGGGCGGTGTTCGAGCACGTGGGCGGCAGCGACTGGTCGTTCTCGCGGCAGTTCATCTACACGCGCGAGCGCGGCGAGATCGGGCAGCTGGCGCTGGCAGTGGCGCGCAGTGCCGACGCCGACGGGGAAGCACGCGATATCCTGCAGCAGGCCGGGCGCGAGCTGGCCCGGCTGGCGCAGGCGCTGGTGGTGCGCTTCGGGCCGCGGCCCATCGTGCTGTCGGGGCGCGCGGCGGAGCTGCATCCGCTGATCGCGCTTGCCATGCGCGAGGCGCTGCGGCAAGCACCGGGCGGGATGCCGGTGTTCGAACAAAGAACGGCGCGGCCGCATGCGGCGGCCGCGCGCCTGGCCATCCGGCCAAACCCGACAACGCCCTGACACAATGAAAAAGATCCTGCTCACCTCCCTGTTCGCCGCCGTGCTGGCCGGCTGCGCCACGCCGCTGCCGCCGGCGCCGCCGTACCAGCTCGATCACTCGCTGACGTCGAAAGGCCAGAGCAGCCGGGTGCGTTTCATCGTCCTGCACTACACGGTGTCCGACCTGCCGCGCTCGATCAAGGCGCTGACCGAACAGGAAGTCAGCGCGCACTACCTGCTGACGGATACGCCGCAGCCCAAGTTCTATGCGCTGGTCGACGAGAAGAACGCGGCATGGCATGCCGGCGTATCGAGCTGGAAGACCTTCACCAACCTGAACAACAGCTCGATCGGCATCGAGATCGTCAACCCGGGCTTCACGCTGACGGCCGATGGCCGCCGCCAGTATTACCCGTTCCCGCAGGCGCAGATCGACCAGCTGATCCCGCTGCTCAAGGACCTGGTGAAGCGCCACAACGTGGCACCGGAAAACATCCTCGCCCATTCGGACATCGCGCCCCAGCGCAAGCAGGATCCGGGGCCGCTGTTCCCATGGAAGCAGCTGGCCGATGCGGGCCTGGTCCAGTGGCCGGACGCGAACGGCGTGGCCCTGGCCAGGGCGCGTTTCGAAGCCGGCCTGCCGGATATCGCATGGTTCCAGCAAAAGCTGGCGCAGCACGGCTATGCGGTGCCGAATACCGGCGTGCTGGACGAAGCCACCCACAACGTGATGGTGGCGTTCCAGACCAAGTACCGGCAGGCGAACTGGGATGGCTGGCCGGATGCCGAAAGCGCGGCGATCCTGGAAGTGCTGACCGCGCCGAAACCGGTCGTGCCGGCCACGCCTGCGCCGGCCCCGGCCCCGGCCCCGGCCCCGGTGGCAAGCAAGCCGTGAAGGCTTGAGGCTTCGGGGCCCTGATGGAAGGTAGTTGAAGCACTGCGCCGGGACCGGGTTTCTCCTGTCCTGGGCGCTCAGAGAAGGAGGACCGATGCGCCTGCGCCATATCGAAGTGTTCCACGCGATCATGCAGGTCGGCACCATCAGCGGTGCCGCGCAGGTGCTGCACATCTCCCAGCCGGCGGTCACGAAGGTGCTGCAGCACTGCGAACTGCAGCTCGGCATGCCGCTGTTCGAGCGCGTGCGCGGCAAGCTGATCCCCAAGCCCGAGGCGCACCGGCTGTTCGCCGAAACCGAAAAATTGCACCGCGACCTGCAGGGCATCCGCCGGCTGGCGGCCAGCCTGAAAGGGGACGCGGTCGAGACGATCCGGCTGGTTTCCACACCCACGCTGGCAGTTTCCGTGCTGCCGGCGGCCATGAGCGCATGGCGGCGCGACTTTCCGGCCACGCGCTGCGAACTGGCCACGCACCACACCGGCGAAATCGTCAACATGCTGCGGCTGGGGGAAGCCGACTTCGGCATCTCGCTGCAGGACCCGCGCCACCCCGGCATCGTCGCCGAGCCGATCGCGCACGGCATGATGACGGCGATCGCGCCGCCGGGCACCTGGCGCGGCGAGGAACTGGCGGTGCCGCTGTCGCCGTGCGGCCTGCAGGGTGAACTGATCGGCTACGCCGACAACGATCCGCTCGGCGAACTGGTGGTGGCCGCGTGCGAAGCGCAGAGCATCCACCCCACGTTCCGCACCGTGGTGCAGACGTACCAGATCGCCCGCTCGCTCGTCGAGGCGGGCGGCGGCATGGCCGTGGTCGATCCGTTTACGGCGGCGCCGTCCACGCGCATCCAGTGCCGGCCCCTGGCCCCGCCGATCGGCGTCGCCCTGTACCTGCTGACGGCCGGCCATGCGCCGTTGTCGCACGGCGCGCGCCAGCTTGCCGGCTGCATCGCCCAAGCCGCCCGCGCCTGCGTGGGCGAACCGGATCCGTCGCCATGACAGCCACCATCACCAGCGAGCATGTGCCGGGACATCCGGACTACCGGCACCTGTCGACCATTGCCGGCATCGGCATCGACCTGCGCTATGCCACACGCGACAACTTCGTGGGCCGCGATCTCTACTCGCCGCTGGACTGCGCATGGCTGCACCGCGAGGCGGCCGAGGCCATCGAGCGTGCCGTTGCCTGGCTGGCGGTGCGGCGGCCCGGGTGCACGCTGCTGATCCTCGATGCGCTGCGCCCGCACCGCGTGCAGGAGCAATTATGGGAAGCGCTGGCCGGCACCGGACTGCGCATGTACCTGGCCGACCCGGCGCGCGGCTCGATCCATTCCTTCGGCATGGCGGTCGATGCCACGATCCTCGATGAAGCGGGGCGGGAGTTCGACATGGGTACCGGCTTCGACGACATGAGCGACCTGTCGCACCCGTCGCTGGAACAGGAGATGTTGGCGGCCGGGCGGCTGATGCCGCAGCAGGTTGCCAACCGCCAGCTGCTGCGCGACGCGATGTGCGGCGCCGGTTTCGCCGGCATCAACAGCGAATGGTGGCACTTCGACTGCGGCGACCGTGCGGTAGTGCGAGCCAGCTATACCCGGGTGCTCTGAACAGTAAACATCGCCCAAAAACAGCGGCATAAAAACCAGGGACAGACCCTGTTTTTCAAGAAATTTCCCAGAAACCAGGGTCCGTCCCTATTTTTTGAGCAGGGCAGAAACATCGCCTAAAACAGGGGCATACAAATTAGGGACGGACCGGAACGCCGGACCGGCTGTTTTTCAAGAAATTTCCTAGAAAACAGGGTCTGTCCCTGGTTTTTACATCGCCGATGCGCTGCTGCTGTTCGCGGTCCAGTCGATCAGCGCGTCGACGATGCCCCGCCCTGCGCCATTGTCCATGTTGTCGTGGTTGATGATGGCCACCACGATGCACTGTTCGCCATTCGCATCCGGCACATAGCCGGCTACGGCCACGCCGTTGCGCAGCGTGCCGGTCTTGATGCGGGCGCGGGAAGCGGCCTGGCTGCCCTTGAGTCGTCGCTTCATGGTGCCGTCGATACCCACGATCGGCAGGCTCGATTCGAATTCCGGCGCCCACAACGATTCCCCGGCGGCGTTCAGCACGGCGGCCAGCTGCACCGGCCGCAGCCGCTCGATGCGCGACAGGCCGGAACCGTTTTCCAGCACCATGCCGCTGTCGTCGATGCCGTGCCGCTTGAACCAGCCGCGGATGACCGCTTCGGTCCGTGCCTGCGTGGAGGCCGGCACGCCGGATTCGCTGCCGCCGTTGGCGGCCATCAGCATCGCCAGCCGCTGGCCGGCCGGCAGCGGACGGCTGCCCAGCTCCTCGTCGGGCTGCAGGCTGCCCA
>DASVVD010000836.1:0-7980 GCA_036386715.1 Pseudoduganella sp. | reverse complement strand
TGAAGCCGCCGCGATGCCATGATGCTCGAACTCGACCAGCGCCGCTGCGCGCAGCCGCTGGCGCGTCACTTCCTTGCTTTCCTGCCTGCTCAGCCTCGGCATACCCATTGCTCTCCATGAATTCAGATACACAGTGTATTGGAAAGTAAGAAAAATCACAATTCATGGGTTTTTCTCATGATATGCTATGTATCGAAATACACAGTGAATTAGAAGCCATCATGAATTTTATCGAATCTTGACGTGCTGACGTAAGCCTTCTCGTATCCCGATGGCACGATGGGCATGTGTTGCTAGATGCTTGATGCCACGCTTCTAGCCAGTTTCCTGGCTAGCAAAAAAAGCAGTTACCACGAGCGCCGTACGGACGCTGCCACCCGGCGATCGTTGTGACCGATGACTGACACAAGGGACTCCTCATGGGCTGCTGCATCGTCGTGGCATTGATCATTTCGCAGATATTCGCCTGCCGCGACCGCATCAGGCGCCTGCTCGGCATGAAGGTCGACGACGCCGCCGGCCATGATCCGCTGCTGGCCGCCGATCTGCGGCTGCGGCTGCGCCGGGTTGCCGTTCCGGCACTTGCCTTGAGCATGGTAGGCGGCCTGGCCTACCAGCACCGCGGCCACCTGGCTGCGCTGGCGGCACCATCGGCGCATGCCGCCAGCCCGGCCGTCGCCGCCGCCGTCTGCCGCGGTACGACGGCGAGCCAAGAACCACATACCAAATCAAAGGAGACCCCATGAACACGATCGCCCTGGAGCCCGCACAGCAAATGCAGCTTACCAAGGATGGCAACGACGGCCCGCTGTCGCGCGCGCGCCAGCGCCGCACCGCTTTCTACTTTTTCCTGACAGGCGCCATCGGCTTGCTGCCGCTGCTGCTGCAGTTGCCCCCCGCTTGGCAGGCCGCCGGTCTCGGCCTGGTATTCCCCGGGGCCGGCTTCCTGGCGGTCGGCGGCTGGGCCATGCTGCTGTTCCCCGTCACCTACCTGCTGTATCGCGCCGCGCTGTTCGCCTGGTTCGGCGCCGGGGCGCTGGCCTTTCCCTTCCTGGTGTGGGGACTGGCGGCCGCCGGGGCGGCGGCCCTGTCGAACGGCCCGATCTGGCCGGTGGCGCCGTATGCTGCGGTGGCATTGGTGTTCCTGCGCGAGCTCGGCCAGTTCCGCAAGAAGCGCAAGGCGCTGGCCGAGACGCTGGCGCGGCGCGACGAGCGCAATGCCTACCTGGCGCGCGAGGTTGCCGCCATGGCCGAACGCGCTGCCGCCCATGAAGTGCCTGGCGAGCGTGAGCTGACGCCGGAACAGCTGGCGTCGGTGCGCTACCTACTGGACCGCGCCTTGCAGCCCGTCGGCAGCCTAGAGGGCTTCACGGTGGTCGACCAGTTCCAGACCAGCGCGCTGCGCTATCAGCTCAACAGCACATCCTACGCGCTGAGCCTGGCGCAGTGCCACTACACGCCCAGCTTCCATGGCTACCTGAGCCTGGCGCAGCGCAACATGATCGAACAGATGCTGGAACGCCGCATCTGGGGCTACTGGCGCTGGGAACGGCTGTGGGGCAAGTTCAGCCTGAAATTCGACCCGGCCGACGAAGAGAACATCATGCTGACTGGGTTCTACGCGCTGCAGGTCTGCCTCTACATGGGCAATACTGGCGACATGCGCTATGCGCAGCCGGGCAGCCTGACCTTCAAGTACAACGACCGCATCAGCTACAAGCATGATATCCACACCATCGTCGCTTCGCTCAACCGCAACTACGCGGGCGAGGCGTTCTGCCTGTTCCCTTGTGAGCCGAACTGGGTTTATACGCCCTGTAACTTCATGGGCCTGAAGAGCCTGGCATGTTACGACCGGCTGTTCGGCACGCAGCACTTCAACGGCATCATCGGGCGCTTCACGGAGAAACTCGACAGCGAATTCACCATGGCCGACGGCAGCGTGTACGCACTGCGCTCGAACCTGACCGGGTTCGCGGTGCCGTTCCCGTTCGGCGACGATGGCCGCTCGATGTTCATGAGTCCAATCCAGGAGCAGGCCGCCCGCGTTGCCTGGACCATGGCGCGCCACGACCTCACCTATATCGAAGACGGCAAGCTGAAGATTCGCCTGAAAGGCAAGGGCCTGGACATGGGCAACTACAAGCCGGGCCATGCCGGTACGCTGCAGAACATCATGGGCGGCGCGCGCGAAGCGGGCGACTACGAAGTGGCGGAGACGGCGCAGCTCATGCTCGACGAGATGTGCAAGCCCGAATTCAAGGATGGCGTGCTGAGCTACGCGTGTTCTAACGGAACTAACGTGACCATTGCCCGCAACCGCCTGCTGCGCCGCGGTGACTGGCGCAGTGCCATCATGCAAGGCCCGCCCAAGTCGGTGCTTGTCGGGCCGCTGCTGACCGGTGCCGACTATCCGGATGTGCTCGTAGCGAAGGCATTCAGCGACGGCAGGAACCTGGAGCTGGTGATGTATCCGGGCCGGGCGCCCGGACCGCAACGCATCGGCATCGAGCGCCTGGCACCGCACGGCGAGTACACCGTGCAGGGCGCCGAGGGGGTAACTGCTTTGCGCGCGGATGCCGACGGCAAGGCGTCGCTGGTGGTACATCTCGAAGGACGCACCGCCGTCACTTTCGAGCCGGCCGCCTGAGGACAAGGCCGTTCAGTTGGCGATTTACAAGCTGATCAGCACCTGCGCACCTCCGATAGCGCAGTCGATCCATCGCCTGCAGCGACGCCGGTTCCTGAAACGGAAGTGGTCGCGGTAGCCAAACGGCGAACGCTCCTAAATGGGCAAACGCTCCGCAATGCCGAAAAGCTGTCCATTCTTGCTGCCGCCGAGGCCTTGCGATGGCGGCGCAGCACGCCGTATCGCGATCGCGTTGAAGCAGATTTTATCGGCAAAGGCTAGCAGTCAAAGGAATTCGTCTATAGCGCAGCGGTCAAAAGCCCGATCGGCGACAATTCGAACACGGTCGGCTATATCGACTTGCCCGCTATGGACGATAGCGTCAAGGTACAGGCACCATCAAGTAGTCCATGCCGAAAGGGAAGCACAAACCCGGTTTACTGACGGGACCGGGCTCGTGTTTTTACCGAATTTCGTTCTCGTGTCCGGCGCTCAGTCAGACGTAATTGCAGAATCTGCGCAGCCCGCTGTCCAAGCTCCTTCGTCTCCTCGAACTATCGCTTGCCCTTGCTGAAAAAGCTTGTGCATATAATATGCTGTGCTTATGATATATAAAATATAGTTCTTTTTGGCCTGTCGATCGGCAGGCTGTTCATTGCAACCCATGCAACGTGGAGATAAGCGCATGACTCGGAACGGCAACAGCAGTACCCATCAGGCAGTCCACGGCAACAGGCGCATGCAGGCCGCTGTGCTTCACGCACGCCATGCCATGACGGTGGAAGAGGTCGACGCCCCTGCGCCCGGCCCCGGTGAAATCCTCCTGAAAGTCGAGTGTTGCGGCATTTGCGGCAGCGACCTGCACATGGTCCACGCCGAGCATGCGCCGGCCGCCATCCTGGGCCATGAATTTGCCGGCATGGTGGTCGAACTGGGTGCCGGGGTCGAACGTTTCAGCGTGGACGACACCGTGTGCAGCATGCCGACCATCGGTTGCGGCGCCTGCGCCAGTTGCCTGGCAGGCGATCCGGCTCATTGTCCGCGCGGCCGGATGGTCGGGCTGAGCATGCCGCGCAATGGCGCTTTTGCCGAATACGTGGTGGTCGGGGCCGACCAGACCTATCGTTTGCCGCCCGGCGTCAACGCGGCGCTCGGAGCGCTGGTCGAACCGCTCGCGGTCGGCTTGAAGATGGTGGAGAAGGCCGAATGGCGGCCGGGCGAGCGCATGGTCATCCTGGGTGGCGGCCCGGTCGGCCTGGCGGTGGTGGTGTGGGCGCACGCGCTCGGCGTGGGCGACATCGTCGTCAGCGACCCGGTCGAAACGCGCCGCGCGCTGGCCTTGCGCCTGGGTGCCACGGCGGTGTGCGATCCAGCCGGCGAAGAGCTGGCGGCGTTCTGCGAGCGCGAACTGGGCGGCGCGCCCGAGCTGGTGGTCGAATGCATCGGCCGGCCCGGCAGCCTGGATCTGGCGACCGGCCTGGCGCGACGCGGCGGACGGGTGGTGATTGGCGGGCTGCACATGGAGATGGAACCGACCCGGCGCTACATGCCCTTCGTCAAGGAACTGAAGATCACCTATTCGATGATGTATGAGATGCGCCATTTTGCCTACACGCTGCGCATGCTGGCGCAGGGGCGGATCGACCCGCGCCCGATGATCACCCACGAAGTCAGCCTGGCCGAGTTACCAGCTACCATCGCCGCCCTGTCCGGGCCGAATGCCTACGGGAAGGTCCTGGTTGCTCCTGGACGCCCGTGAAGCAGCAAGCTTGCCGCGCGCCGGTATGGCGTACGGCAAGCCAATTACAATCCTGAGGAGACATGTGATGAAACAAGCAAAAACGATATTGCAGACGCTGTCCTTGAGTTTGGCGATGACGGTGGCCGGCATGGGCGCCGCCCATGGCGCCGTGAGTGCCGAGGAGGCCAAACAGCTCGGCGCCACTTTGACACCCTGGGGCGCTGAAAAAGCCGGGAACAAGGACGGCACGATACCCGCTTATACCGGCGCGCCGGTCAAGGGGCCGGGCGCTGCCAAGGACGGCAAGCTGGCCAATCCGTTTGCCGGCGAAAAGCCCTTGATCTCGATCACGGCGGCCAATGCCCAGCAATACCGCGACAAGCTGACCGATGGCGCCGTCGAGCTGCTACGGCGCTATCCCGGCTACCGGATGGACGTGTATCCCACCCACCGTACCTTTCCGGAGCTGACGGCGGAATTTCGCGAAGCCTCGATCAAGAACGCCAGCAATCCCGACTGCAAGTTGACCCCTGATACGGTCGGCATGCGCGGCTGCTGGGCCGGGGTGCCGTTTCCGATTCCGAAAAGCGGGGCGGAAATCATCTGGAACCACATCGTGCGCTTTCGCCCGACCGCCGAATATCAGGCCGAGTCATGGCTGATCTCGCCCAACAGCGAAACCCAGCTCAATATTTCGCGGGCCTACATGGAGTTTCCGTACCACGTGCCCGAAGTGAGGGCCTACGACGGGGCCGGCCAGTATTACAGCCGTTTCGTCAACGAGTCGGTCGGCCCGGCGCGCGATGTGGGCAACGTCACGATGATTCATTATCCCATCGAATTCGACCGCCTCGACCAGCGCGCCTGGTCCTACACCCCGGGTCAGCGGCGCGTGCGCCTGGCTCCGGAATTCGCCTACGATACGCCGTCGGCCTCGATGGGCGGCGCCATGAACTACGACGAAATCGGCCTGTTCAGCGGCCGTCTGGACCGCTACGACTTCAAGCTGATCGGCAAAAAGGAAAAATATGTCGCCTCGAACGGTTACGACTTTATTTTCGGCACCAACCGCGCCAAGCTGCTGGGCAAACAGTATGTAAATCCGGACGCGACCCGCTGGGAACTGCGGCGTGTCTGGGTGGTCGAAGCCACGCTCAAGCAGGGCAGGCGCCACGCCGTCCCGAAACGCACCTTTTATGTGGACGAGGACTCCTGGACCATCGTGGCGGCCGAAGCCTACGATGGCGCCAACAAGCTGGTGCGGGTGCAGGATCAGTACACGGCGCCCGACTACACGAACAATTCATGGGTCAGTACGGCATTCTTCGTTTCGTATGACCTGTCCAAGGAGCAATACGCGGCGATCAACATGATCGGTGTCAATCCAGGCGGCTTCTGGAAAGTGCTGGCGCAGCGCAGGCCGGACCGCAGCCTGATGCCGGAAGCACTGAGCAGGAACGGTTTGCGCTAGGCTGCCTGCTATAATCTCAGGTTGTCAACAAAGAACAAAGAATTGGCTTGATATGGATTTGCGTCAGGGCAGCCTGGAGTATTTATTGTCCGATATAAATCGGCTGATGCGGCGCAAATTCGCGCAGCGTATGGAGGGCAATACGCTGGCCCAAGGCAAGGCGCTGATTTTTGTGTCGAACAACGAAGGCATCCGCCAGGTCGACCTGGCCGCCTTGCTCGAAGTGCAGCCGATTACCCTGGCGCGCCTGCTCGACCAGCTCGAGGCCAATGGCCTGGTCGAGCGGCGCGCCGATCCGACCGACCGCCGCGCCTATCGCATCTACCTGACTCCGGTGGCGACGCCTCACCTCGATAAAATCGACCAGCTAGCTGCCCAGGTACGCGCTGAAACTCTGCTGGGCATCGATTCGGAGCGCCAGGTGCTGCTGATGGAGGCCTTGCATCAGATGCGTGCCAATCTCATCACGGATTCGCCTGAAACGGCTGGAGAGCATTCGTAAGACGGCTGCAGTTGGTGGCGCTGGTGGCCCCGATTGCCCGGGATGCGCCACGCCGCAAACCATCGGTGCGCTGATCTTCGAAACCGCCTGCATGCTGTCCTTGTGACAGGTCGAGCAGTGCGCGGCGGTGCTGGTGATCGATGTCACCCTGCTGCGCGACAAGCTATTCGTCATGCCGGCGGCGCTGTATTTGCGGCACTTCCTGTCTACACCGGCGTGCTGTACACGCGCAGCTTGTTCGTAGTCTACCGTCCGGGCGGCAGTGCCGCGCAGAGCATGCCTGGCTTGCAAAGGCCCGGCATTGTGGATCAGTGACGCGCCAGCGCGAGACTGGTACGCAGGCGGGCACCGGCCGGGGCCGGCGTATCGTCAAGCTTGAATACGGCGAGTGCTTCCGACAGATGGCGCGTCTGCTCCGTCAGCGATTCGGCAGCGGCCGAGGCTTCCTCCACCAGCGCCGAGTTCTGCTGGGTCATCCCGTCCATGTCGCTGATGGCCTGCCCGATCTGCTCGATGCCCTCGCTCTGGCGCGCGCCTGCCTCCGCGATCTCGGCCATGATGCTGTGGACCTTGCGCACGGACGCGACGATCTGCTCCATCGTCTCGCCGGCCTTGTCGACCAGCGCGGTGCCGGTGTTGACCTTGGCCACCGAGTCGCCGATCAGTTCCTTGATTTCCTTTGCCGCGGCCGCGCTGCGCTGGGCCAGGGTGCGCACTTCGCTGGCCACCACCGCAAAGCCGCGGCCCTGCTCGCCGGCGCGCGCCGCTTCGACCGCGGCATTGAGCGCCAGAATATTGGTCTGGAACGCGATGCCATCGATGACGGCGATGATGTCGACGATCTTGCTGGCCGATGCGTTGATGGCACCCATGGTGGTGACGACATTGCCGACCACTTCGCCGCCACGCGTGGCGATGTCGCTGGCGGACACCACCAGCGCGTTGGCCTGCTGTGCGTTGGCGGCGTTGGCATGCACCGTCTCGGTCAGCGATTCCATCGCGCGAGTGGTGTTTTCCAGGCGCCCGGCCTGGGATTCGGTACGGCTGGCCAAGTCGGCATTGCCGCTGGCGATTTCGCCGCTTGCCACGGCGATGGTCTCGGCCGAGGTCTTGATGCCGGAGACCATGCCGGCAAGGCGCCCGCGCATGTCCTTCAGTGCCGCCAGCAGGCTGTCCTGGTCGCCAGCATCGGTGCGGATCTCCATCGACAGGTCGCCCGCGGCGACGGCACGTGTGATGTCACGTGCATAGGCCGGCTCGCCGCCGAGTTGTTGCCAGATCGTGCGTACCACGAACCAGGACACCACGGCCAAGGCGGCAATCACCACCAGGGCGGTGGCGATGGTGGCGACCAGCACGTTGCGCACGCTGCTCTCGCTGCGCGAAATACCGGCGGCGAACTGGCGCTGCGCGGTTTCGTTCAGCTTGGCAACGTCGCCGTTCAGCGTGTTCAGGGAGGACTGCATGCGCGTTACGGTGTCGCCCGCGTCGCCCTGTTCCATTTCCAGCATGATCTTCGCAGCGGACACGGCCGGCGCATAATAGTCTTCGAATTCCTGGGAGAGGCGCTTGGCGGTGTCGGCCATGCCCGCGATCTTGCCGATCCCGGCCAGCCGGTTGCGCACCCGGGCGGCCTG
>DASVVD010000835.1:0-5230 GCA_036386715.1 Pseudoduganella sp. | reverse complement strand
CGGCACGCGTGAGCCGGCCCGTGTCAAGCGTGTCGTCGAACACGTCGTAGGCATCGGTGGGCACGAACCGCAGGTCCGACTGGACCACCAGGCGGCCGTCACCCACGGTCGTGGTATTGAAGATCATGCGCGGCACGGCACTGGCCGCGCGGCCCGCCGCCCGCAGCGGCTGCGCAAACCAGCCGCCCTGCGCCGGACTGTGGCGCTGCCAGTCGCGGGCCCAGGCTTCTTCCAGCCCACGCGACCGGTCGCAGGCGGTGCACGGCAGCGGCAGGAAGCGCGCGATCAGGTCGCTGTACAACATCTGGCCCACGGCCGGAGAGAGAAAATCCCTTGCCAGGAAATCGGTGGGGCGCGGCGCCAGCGGGCCGCCGCCATCGCGCGCCGCGTCCTGTTCCGCCGCCAGCGCGGCCACGAACGCGGCCAGCCCCAGGCTGCCACCCGACACGCCGCTGACCGCATACACGTTCCGGGCAAACTCGCGCCCGTGCAGCCGTGCGTGGTTTTCCAGGTTGGTCAGCACCACGCCGGTCCAGTAGGCGGACCGCGAAGCGCCGCCGGCCGCGGCCACGAGGTAGATCGGGTCGCCGCCGCGCCCGCCGCGCCCGCCGCGCGCGGCATTCCACGCTTCCAGGTCGTCCGGGAATGCTGGACGCCTGCCTTGCACGGCCGCCACGCCGTCGCCGGCGACGAAATGGTTCTCGTTGACGAACGACAGCGCCAGTGCCAGCGCGAACGGCAGCAGCGCGAGCGAGGGACCGCCGGCGCTGCGCGGCAGGTAAGTCATGACGACGCTGCCGAACAGCGTCCACGAACCGAGGGCGATCAGTACCAGGGCCGGCGAGCCGATGGCGCGCGCGGCCGTTTCGCGGCCGATCACCGTTGCCAGCAGCACGGCGAACGAGATGGCGAACATCGCCAGCACGGTGACGACGGCGCCACGGCTGAGTTTGTCGAAACGCGCATAGGGATCGTCGTCATGGCGTGTCCATCCCGCGTGCGCGCCAGGCAGGTGGCGACGGAACACCACGAAGGCCAGGAAGGCCGTGGCGGTGGCGGCCGGCGCCAGCCAGTAGCGCGGCGAAGGCGTGGCGATGACGAAGAACACCGTGATCGGCACCACACCGAGCAGGCCCAGCAGTCGTGGCAGCCAGCGGGCGACCAGGTTGGCAAAACGCGCGTCGATGCACGGGCGCAGCCGGTCGCGCGGGAAGCGCTTGCCGAGCATGATGCGGGCGCAGTACCAGCTGGCGAAGGCCCAGTAGGCGAGGGCGGTGACGAACAGCGCGTAGCCTGGCGATGCCAGCGGATCGGGCGCGCCGGCCCCATCGGGAGCGCCGAAGGCCACGAGTGTCTCGCGCGCCTGTTCCAGGCCGAGCAGGATGCCGTTGCCGGCCAGTGTCATCAGCACCGGATACAGGCACAGGTTCAGCGCGCCCGCCAGGAAGGCGGTACGGGTCAGGCCGGGCGCCGGGCCTGGCGGGACCTTCGGCAACGTCGCTCGCGGCACCTTCGGCGGTGCCGCTTGCAGGGGGACATGTGTTCGGCCGGGACGAGGGGGCATGCGGTTTTCCATCGGCGTGCTGGAGGACACCGTGGAAACAGCATGACAAAACGCGGCGGAAAAAACAACCGCGCCACCAACGTGGCGGCGCGGCGAACGCGCGGCTGGCGTGCGGGTGGCTATCAGCGCCCGCTGCTGCGCAGCTGGAGCGTCGTGCCCTGCAGGCCCTCGGCGGAGACCCGCACCGTGATCGGGCCCGTGCCGCCCGGCCTGGCGCGCACCACGCCGAGCACCAGGCCATTGAATGCGGCGCGCTCCGGCGACTGGAACGATTCGAAGCTGGTCGGATCGCCGTTGTCGGTGGCCACCAGTTCGCCCGGGCCTTCGACCGTGAAGCGCACGCGGTTGGCGGCCCGCGGCGCCGTCAGCCCGGCCTCGTCGGTGACGCGCACGGTGATGAACGACAGGTCGCGGCCATCGCCGGCGATGGTGGCGCGGTCGGCGCCGGCATGCAGCGCGGCCGCCGCACCGGCGGTCTTCACCGCGGAACGGGCCCAGTCCTTGCCGCCCTTGTAGGCCACCACTTCGACCGTGCCCGGTTCGTACTTGACGAAGTCCCAGCGCAGGCGGTAGGCGTACGGGGCGATTTTCAGCCGGCCCTGCGACTTGCCGTTGACGAACAGCTCGGCCTCGTCGCCCGACGTGAACACGTGCACCGGCGTGACTTCACCCACGCGGTCCGGCCATGTCCAGTGCGGCAGGATGTGGACCATCGGCAGGTCCGGCCGCCAGCGCGCCTGGTACAGGTAATAGCGGTCCTTCCTGAATCCCGCCAGGTCGACGATGCCCGAATAGGAACTGCGCGCGCCGTAATACGGGGTGGGCTCGCCCAGGTAGTCGAAACCGGTCCAGACGAACTCGCCGGCCGTGTACGGGTTCTGGTCGAGCGAGGCGAACGCGCGGTCGGCCGAGCTGCCGAAGTCCGACGCGAACAGCTCATAGCTTGATACCTGCTGTGTCTTCGGGTCGCCGCCGGCGCCCGGGCGCACCGAAGCGCTCAGCGCGCCGGGCACGGGAAACTGGTACTCGCCGCGGCTGGACAGGGCGGAGGCGCTTTCGGTGTGCAGTATCGCCTTGTCGGGGAACGCCGCATGGAACGCCGGGAACTGGCCCGGCAGCGTGCGGATGCCGGTGCCCTGGTAGTTCAGGCTGATCACATCCATCGTGCCCGGCAGCGGCATGTCCGGCTTGGCCCAGTTCATGGCCGTGGTGGCGGGGCGGCCGGGATCCTCCTCGTGCACGATGCCGACCAGCTTGCGGCCGATGGCGGCGCCATGCTCACCCGTGTACTGTTCGCCCACTTCGTTGCCAACGCTCCACATCACGATCGACGGATGGTTGCGGTCGCGGCGCAGCATCGCGCGCAGGTCCTGTTCGTGCCATTCCGGGAAGATCAGGTGGAAATCGAGCGGCGTCTTCTTGCGCTCCCACGAGTCGAACACTTCGTCCTGCACCAGGATGCCCATGCGGTCGGTCAGTTCCAGCAGTTGCGGGTCGGGCGGGTTGTGGCTCACGCGTAGCGCATTGATGCCCATCTCCAGCATGATCTCGAGCTGGCGTTCGGCCGCGCGCACGTTGAACGCGGCGCCCAGCGCGCCCAGGTCGTGGTGGTTGTTCACGCCACGGATCGGCACGTGTTCGCCGTTGACGAACAGGCCCTGCTTGCCGTCGAAGCGCAGGTCGCGGATACCGAACGGCGTTTCGGTGCGGTCGACCACGCGGCCGTCCTGGCGCACCGTGGTCACCGCCGTGTAGCGGTGCGGCTTCTGGTTCGGGACCGGGCCCCACAGGCGCGGATTGCCCAGCGTGGTATCGCCGGCAACGGTGGCGCTGGCGCCCGGCGCGATGGTCGCCGGCGGCGAAGCGACAGTGGCCACGGCCTTGCCGGTGATACGCCCCTGGTTGTCCAGCGCATACAGTTCGGTGGTGACGGCCGCCGTCGCCGGCGCGGTGCCGGCATTGTCCAGGGTGACGTTCCACGCCACCTGGGCCGCCTCCTTCGACACTTTCGGCGTGCGCACCTGCACGCCCCACTGGCCGACGTGCACCGGCGCGGTCCTGGTCAGCCACACGTTGCGGTACAGGCCCGCGCCCGGATACCAGCGCGCCGATTCGCCCGTGTTGTCGAGGCGGATGGCCAGCTGGTTGTCGCCGGGCTGCAGGTATTTCGTCAGGTCGATGCGGAACGAGTTGTAGCCGTAGGGCCAGCCGCCGGCCAGCTTGCCGTTGATCCAGACCGAGGAATAGGCCATCGCGCCATCGATGTCGAGGAACACCGACTTGCCGGCGTCGGCCTTGGCGACGGTGATCTTGTTGCGGTACCAGGCCGGGCCCCAGGTCTTCAGGCGGCCCATGCCGCCATACGGGCCGGTTTCCAGGAACGGGCCCTCGATGGCCCAGTCGTGCGGCAGCCGCACGGCGCGCCAGGCGCTGTCGTCGAAACCGGCGCTGGCATACGGCGCATCGATCGCCGGTTCCTGCGCGGGGCGGGCATGGCGCTTCGCGGGATCCTTGATGAAGGCATTGCCGGTCGGCAGGATCCACGGTTTGAGCAAGGGCACATTGCCGCGCGCGATCCGTGCCGCTTCCTCCGGCATGGCATCGGCCACCTTGCCGTCGGCCGACTCCTTCACTTCCGGCAGGATGTCGTACAGGTAGGGCGCCGAGTTATTGTCCGGGTCGCCAAGGTGGAACTTCCAGCCATCGTTGAACGGCACGCGCTGGCGCGGCGCGTTCCTGTCCGCCGCTTCCAGGGGCGCTGCCGCCACGCTAAGTACCAGTGCCGGTGCTGCCGCCATGAGCGCCAGCGCGATCAGTGGCGTTGTAAATCGTGCGGCCGCCGGCCGCCGTTGACGCGAATGCTTCACGGTTCCTCCAAGTGTCTCGTTGCGCTGTGCGATGCGGCTTGGTAGCGTATATCACTGCTCTTTCCGCTCACTGGTGTGAGGCGCCGGTGCCATTCGTGCTTCCTCCGGCATTTAATTTTGTTAGCGCAACCAACAGGCAGTGTAGGGCGAACGTCCGGCGCAGTCAATCCATCGGGCGGACTGGCACGACAAGCTTGCGGTTCAACAGTCCGACACGTAAAAAGCAGTTTAGCGATGATTTGACTTCTGGTATTGGTTTTGGCGCCGGATCTGGTGCCGCTCGGTTGATTTGCTTGTTGTTAGCGGAATATTAATTTTCCTTTTGTATCCTGATGCGGGTGGGCAAATGCCAGACAAGTTGAATTACCGCTCTTGCCGTCGAAAGAATTATGTGTGCGCCGCTTATGTCGAAGCGGCCATTCACATCAATAAAGTATTCGGCTCGGACCGGGCGTACTGGATGCTCATCCGTGAAAAGGTGCCGGCACCCGTGATTGACCGGATATTGAGGGGGAAAGAAGGTCAGCTCCGGCGCAAGGACCGCCGCTACTCCACGGTCAACCCGACAATCGATGCCGTCGAAGGTCCATCGCAGCATCGCAACCGGCGCACCGATATCCTGACGTCCCAACGCGTCGATGTGGCCATGGTCTTCCAGTCGATGCTTGGAACAGACGCCGCTGCGCAATATCTGCGGGGTGCCGCCGTGCCGGTCTGGATATCCGCACGCGTGCTGGGCTCGACGAAACGCCGCCCGTCGCCCGAGCTCATAGTGGAGGGTACTCATCCGCAAAACGGG
>DASVVD010000834.1:0-11177 GCA_036386715.1 Pseudoduganella sp. | reverse complement strand
ATGCCCGCACATTTACGCGCGATGATTTACAGCAAGTATGACAAGACGGGGCGTACGCTTTCATGAACGTCGGCACTGGGGCGGAAATGGGCATACGCAGCCGCAGTCCGGGCATTGCCTGACGGCCGTATTAGTAGCCGGACAGATGCCGGTGCCCAAGCACTTCCTTCCCAAGACTTCTGGTCGCTGATAGAAGCTTATCTTCTAACTCAATGCAAATCGCCGAAGGGTGGGCGACAGCGTATCAACAATCGTGCAGCCCTGACGGGAATCGTTTTGTCCTCAGAACCGGAGTACTTGCGAGTTTCGAAGACGAAATCCAACGTCTCTTGGCGTATTCCGTATTCAAAAAACCCAGGCTCTTGCCGTTTCCGATAAACTGTATACAATAATTGTATACATATTCGCATGAGCGCGTGAGCGCGTGAACCGGCTGGTGCCTGCTTGCCGGTATCGCGCTATCCGCCTATGGCCCGGCCCCCAGACGGGGCCGGGCCACTCGGCCGGATAACAGGTGGCCATCGCCACTTTCAAGGTCTCGCCTCCGTGGCCGCCATCCTGGTCACAACACTCCACGCACGACGCGGTCCCGCTTGCCATCGCAGCAAGGGATTGCAGCCGCGCCAGGACGGCGACCGCCAAGCAGGCGTCATCCATTGAACAAGGTGTCCATGAACTCGAGAATCAGGTTGGTGAGGTTGATAACAGCGTTGGCGGTATCGGCCGTCACGGCAAGCGTGGCGGCGGCCGATACCAGCGCGCGCTGGGAATACCAGGGCAAGGCAGGCGCCGCGCACTGGGGCGAACTGGCGCCGGATTATGCCGCCTGCCGGCAAGGCAGGGCACAGTCGCCCGTCGATATCCGCGCGAGCAGGATCTCCAGGACGGGCACGTCGGCGCCGATCGGCTTCGGCTACCGCCCAGGCAGCGCCGATTTCGTCAATAACGGCCACACCGTGCAGGTCGACCTGGGTGATGGCGGCAGCATCGACGTGGCCGGCACGAGTTACCGGCTGGTGCAGTTCCACTTCCACACGCCAAGCGAGGAAGCCGTCAACGGCCGGCGCTATCCGCTGGTGGCCCACCTGGTGCACAAGAGCGATGCCGGCGAACTCGCCGTGGTGGCCATCCTGTTCAGGCAGGGCCGGGACAATGCCGCGCTGGCACCCGTGTTCGCCAACATGCCGGCCACGGCGGGCGAAAAGCGCGCGGCCGGCGCCGGTTTCGATCCCGCCTCGCTGCTGCCCGCACGGCGCGGCTACTACGGCTATACCGGTTCGTTGACGACGCCGCCCTGCAGCGAAGGCGTGCGCTGGCATATCCTGAAGCAG
Organism: Pseudoduganella sp.; assembly: GCA_036386715.1. Taxonomy (GTDB): domain Bacteria; phylum Pseudomonadota; class Gammaproteobacteria; order Burkholderiales; family Burkholderiaceae_D; genus Rugamonas. The sequence goes on along the minus strand of DASVVD010000834.1, from coordinate 9,846 downwards.
CCGGTCGAAGTCTCGGCCGCACAACTGGCGGCGTTCCGCAAGCTGTACCGGATGAACGCGCGCCCCGTGCAGCCGCTGAACGGCCGCGTGGTCGTGGTCAATCCTTGAGGAAATGGCGAAGGCCGGGTTGTCTGCCGGCCATTCGCCGCGATAGCCAGTGTGCTGAGAACTGCGCGGCCCTGACATCTGCATGCCGGCTGCGCAGGGGAATGATTATTTCCGCGTGCGGCATTGACCGGGATCACAGGCAGTCCCAGGATAGGGCGCGTTCCTATTCTGTTTCTGAACCTGCTTACGCCCATGACCCGATTCCCGTTTCGCCTGCTGGCCGCCGCCGCGCTGCTGGCAACCAGCCAGTTGTCTTATCTTCCGGCGTACGCCGCATCGTCCGAAGTCCGCCTGTTGAGCGCGGCACCTGCCGCCAGCCTGTTGAATGTCACGCTGGACCGCCCCGACTGGACCTACAAGACCGGCGACCGCGCTACGGTGCGCATCCGCCTGGATGTGCAGCCCTATCCGGCCGCAGGCATCCCGGTCCGCTATCGCCTTGGCCCCGACATGCTGGAAGGCCCGGAGCGCACCGTCACGGTACCGAAGGAAGGCGTGTCGCTGCCCGTGCCGGCGCAGGCGCAACCGGGATTCGTGCGCGCCCTGGTCGAAGCCACGGTCGACGGCAAGCCTGTCAGGGCCAGTGCGACCGCCGCCTTCAGCCCGCTGGAAATCCGCCCTTTGCAAATGGAACCCGCCGACTTCGACGCGTTCTGGGACGCCCAGAAGGCACAGCTGGCCAAGGTCGATGCGCAGTGGACACTGACACCCGCGCCGGACCTCTCCACGCCCGCCGTGGAAGTCTCGTATCTCCATTACCAGAACGTGGGCCAGGGCGGCCGGCCGACCCGCATCTACGGCGTGCTGGCCGTGCCGCGCGCCGAGGGCAGGTATCCCGCGCTGCTGCACGTGCCCGGCGCCGGCGTACGGGCCTACAAGGGCGCCGTCGACCTGGCTGCGCAAGGGGTGATCACGCTGCAGATCGGCATCCACGGTATTCCCGTCAACCTGCCGGACGAACTGTATGAACAGCTGCGCTACGGCGCGCTGGAAAGCTACAACCGCTTCAACCTCGACGACCGGGAGTCGTATTACTACCGCCGGGTGTACCTGGGTGCGTTGCGCGGAATCGACTATCTCGTGCAGCAGCCGAAATGGGACGGCAAGACGCTGGTCACGCAAGGCGGCAGCCAGGGCGGGCAGCTGGCCATCGTCACCGCCGCGCTCGATCCCCGCGTGACCGCCACCGTGGCCTCGTATCCGGCCTATTCGGACGTGACCGGTTACCTGAGCGGCAGGGCCGGCGGCTGGCCTGGCTTGTTCCGCAAGGATGACGCAGGCAATGTGGCCGATCAGCCGGTCGCACCGAAAGTGACCACCACCGCTTACTACGATACCGTGAACTTTGCCAGACGGCTGCGCGTGCCGGTCCTGTTTTATGCGGGCTACAACGATATGGTGACGCCGCCGACCTCGACTTTCGCCGTCTACAACGTGATTCCATCGCCACGCCGGATCGTGATCGAGCCGGAGCAGGTACATCTCACCTCCGACGCCCACCAGGCTACCCAGCAGGCCTGGATCCTGCAGCAGGCCGCCGGCAAGCGCTGAACCGCGGGATAAAGCCGGAAATGCCGGCAAACTCCGCAGGGCGTATGCCGGCGTTTTCGAGCCCTGGCTGCCTGCGGGGCAGCCAAAAAGCACTGTATGGGATACTGTACAATACTGTTCGTTTAAACAGTATTGCGATCCCATGGGCTCCGGCAAATTCGCCTTCATCGACCTGCAGCCATTTTCTCCCCGCAGTCCTGGCGCCGTGGAGCGGCGCGAGGTCGATCACGATGCCTGGCGCGACATTCCCGCCGACGCGATGACCGATGCGCGCAGCGACAGCGAAATCGCCCGGGAATACATCAGCCACGGCGAACTGCGGCCGAAATCGGTGGCCAACACGCAGAAGGAGCTGTACCGCTTCCTCACGTGGTGCCGCGAGGAGGCGTGCAAATCGCTGCGTGAGCTGAGTGTTGCCGACCTGAACGCCTACAAGGACTTCATCAAGTCGCCGCCGGCGGACTGGATCTCGACGACGAAGTGGCCCCGCACGGACGAGCGCTACCGGCCGTTCTCCGGCCCGCTGTCGGATGCCAGCCGGCGCCAGTCGATGATTGCGGTAAAGGGGCTGCTGGCGTTCGCCGAACAGACCGGCTACCTGCGCCGCGATCCGGGTGCGCTGGTCAGGAACGTCAAGATCATCAACGCCAGCCGCATCACCCGCTACCTGACGCAGGATGCGATCGGCCTCGCCCTGGCCACGGTCGAGGGTCGGACGGCCGATACGCCGGCAGCGCTGCGCCGCCGCGAACGCGACCGCTTCCTGCTGATCGCCTATGCCCACACCGGCGCCCGGCTCAATGAACTGGTGGGCGCGAACATGGGCGCGATCTACACCGAAGGCAATGGCCGCTGGTGGATCGACGTGGTCGGCAAAGGCAACAAGCCGCGCCGGCTGCCGGTGCCGCCGGACATGCTGGCCGCCTTCCGCCGATACCGCGCCGCCTTCGAGCTGCTGCCGCAGACCAGCCGCGGCGACACCACGCCGCTGGTGCTGTCGAGCCGGAGCAGGGAACTGGCACGTATCACCGATGAAGCCGCATCCGAGGCACTGAAAGCCGTGTTCACCGCCGCGGCCAATGCCGCTGCCGCAAGGGGCGACAGCGATGCGGCCACGCAACTGCGGCAGGCCTCCACGCATTGGCTGCGCCACAGCATGCTGACCAACCACGCAAACAACGGCGTGCAGTTGAAGACGCTGCAGGAAACAGCCGGGCACGCCAACATTGCCACCACCGCCGCTTACCTGCACAAGACCGACAACGAGCGGCATGACGAGATCATGGCGTCGGTGAGCGGCAAGAACGTGATCTGACCCGGGTGCAGCGGGGACCCCGCAGCCCGATTCAATTCACCGCCTGTTCAATTCAGCTCGGGATAACCCAGGCCGATGGCTTCTTCTTCCAGGCGGGCGATCCGGAGATAGTGCTGTTCATCGCAGCGCGCGAACCTGGTGATCCGCAGCGCAGCCATGGTCTTGCGTAATGGCGCCTCCGGTTCCAGCAGCGCGTTGCGCAGGCGGCGCACCACCACGTCCGGCACGGCCTTTCCGGCAATGAGCGGCAAGCCCGGCGATGCCGCCGTATAACCCAGCGACACCAGGCCTTCGACACTGGCCGGCTTCTCCTGTTGCAGGTAAGCGTAGGTGACGCAATCGATCGCCGCCAGGTCCGCCGTGCCCTTGCGCACCATGCGCAGGCTGGCCGCATGGCTGCCGGACCATTTCACATCGCCGAAGAACCTGCCGTCCCGTGCCAGCGGCGCCACCGCGTGCCTTAGCGCGTTCATGCCGCTGTTCGAGTGCCGCTCATTGGCGACGGCTACCCGGCCGCGTGCATCCTCCAGTGCGTGAATGCCACGATCGGCGCGCACCACCAGCACGCTCGAATAATCGCTGCCGTCGCAACCGGGCAGGTCGAAGCAGGGCGTGGCGACCAGTGCGGCCTTGTCACGCAGCGTGTAAAACCAGGGATAACCGCAGGTCTGCGACAGCAGCAGGTCGGGCCGCTGCCAGAAGTCGAGCAATGGCGCCGGCAACGCCGCATCGGGAACCCGTTCGATCAACCCGCAGCTCTCGGTGGCTCCCGCCTGGTCAAGCAGTGCTTCGAGCAACGCCGCGTAGCCGGCCCGAATGCGGGCCGACACGTTATACATTGGCAGTGCGGCTTTCCACGTCATGGGCAGGTTCCTGTCTGGTGTCCGGCATATTGGGGTGCACCGGCGCATCCACCGGGCGGAAGGCATGGCGGCGCAGCAGGCCGCCATAACCCTGCACGTGGAAGCCTCCGCTGCGCGCGTTGTACGCGGTGCGCCGCGCCCGGTAGACGCGGGGCAGCAGGTACCAGGGCAGGGAAGGCAGGTCGTGGTGGACCAGGTGCAGGTTATTGTTCAGGAAAAGCAGGCGCAAGACCGGCCCGGCCTCATTCAGCACGATGCGCTGCTTGTGCTCCGCGGCAGGGCGATGCTCGTAGTAGGAGCGCACCATTGCCAGCGACAGCGCCGGGTAGGCAATCGCCAGCAGGTAATACGGAGCAGGAACACCGAAGCTGCGCTCGATCCACCACAGCCCCGCCGCCAGCATGCCCGCATGGCCCAGCCACATCGGCACGTTGCGCCAGTCGCCCCGCAGCGGCTCCCGCACGGCCTGGGCAATCATGGTGCCGATCGACAGCGCCGGCCCCACCAGCATGCGGCCGGCAAACGTCTTGTTGAACCAGTACAGCCGGCGCAGCGGCGCGCTCATGCCGGCCCATGCCACCGGCGACACATAGGAACTCTCGGTATCAAGGGCAGGCAACGTCAGGTGCGAATCGACATGGTGCTGCAGGTGGCTGTCGCGATACAGGCGGTACGGATACCAGACAGCCAGCGGCAGCCAGCCGAACAGCCGGTTGACCCAGGGCCAGCGCGTGGGGTGGCCGTGAATCAGCTCGTGCTGCAGCGACATGTACCACGCACACCACCAGATCATCAGCAGCGTGAACGGCACGGTCCCCAGCGCCTGGCGGCAGGCGAGGGTGGTCCACCAGCCGCCGTGGATGGCGGCGATCAGCAGCCAGGTGGGCCACTCGGCCGTCCACAACGGGCGGCCACGCTCGGCCGCGACCTGGCGGCGCTGGGCATCGTCCAGGTATTCCGACCGTTGTGGCGTGCCTGTCATGTGCGCGTCTTCCCGTCAGAAAAGCGCGGTGACGCGCAGGCCCACGGTGCGCGGGCGCACCATGTACAGGGTGTTGCCCGGCTGGATGGCGATGGTGTTCGGCGTAACGTCGCTGACCTTCGCACCATTGGTGAGATTGGTGCCGAACAGGCCCACTTCATAGCCGCGCGTGCGGTACGTGAGCGTGGCGTTCAGGGTATTCGACGACGGGATTTCAACATAGCTGCCTTGCTGCGCCGCGAAGTTGGTGTAGGCCTCGCCGCGGTGCGCATAGCTGGCCGAGACGCCGACTTCGTCGTTGTTCGGCAGCGGGATACTGTAGCTGGCGGTGGCGCTGGCGGCGAACTTCGGCGCATACGGCACGCGGGCGCCGGCCGGGATGTTCTGGGCAGCGATGCCGGTCTGCACCGTATCGGTGGCCGTCGCATGGTTCAGCGAAGCGTTGATGCCGACCGATGCGCGGCGCGTGATCTTGATGCTGGTCTCCAGCTCCAGGCCTTGGCTGCGGATCTTGCCGGCGTTCTGCGTGAAGTAATAGGTGCACGGCAGCCGGTTGAAGACCTGCACGTCGTCCCAGTCGATCCGGTAGGCGCTGGCGTTGAAGGTCATGCGCCGGTCGAACAGCGTGTTCTTGGAACCCACTTCGAAATTCCACAGGCTGTCCGGCGCGAAGGTGGCCGGCGCGTTGATGCCGCAGAAGTTGAACGGCACCGGCTGGTTGTTGCCGCCATAACGGAAGCCCTTGCCGGCCGACGCATACAGGGTATGGTCCTGGTCGACGCGGTAGGCCGCGGCAAAGCGCGGATTGGCGCCGTGCGCGCTGGCGCTGCTGTTGGCCAGTGCCGGCACGCCCGTTGGCGCCGCCGGGGTGGCGGTGGCCAGGTTGCCGAACAGGCCCGTGAATTTCAGGTCGAAATCCTGCGTGCCGCGGAACAGGCGCAGGCCGGCCGTCAGGTCCAGTTTGTCCCATAGCGTATAGGTGGCTTCGGCGAACAGGGCCACCTGGCGGGAATCGATGTATTGCCGGCCACTGAAATAATTGTCCGGCGTGGTGGCCAGGTCGTTGACCTGCGAGTCGTAGCCGGGGAAGTTGCGGGTCGTGGCGTAACGGGCATCGAAGCCGGTCGTGGGCTGGTCCTGCTGCGTATCGCGCGACCCTTTTTCAAAAAAGGCACCGGCAGTCCATTTCAGCGGGCCGCCAGCCGTCGACTGCAGGCGGAACTCCTGCGCGAAATCGGTCAGCTTGTTGCCGATCGTGTAGGCCGATTGCATCAGCGGATCCTGGCCGCCGAAGATGAAGGCGGTTGCCGGGTACTGCGCGGACGTGACATACAGTGTGTCGCGGTGCAGGTAGGACGTCGACGAGACCAGCCTGGCCTGGCCCAGCTCATAATTGACGGTCAGGTTATACAGCTGCAGCTTGTCGTTGCCCACTTCGGGCAGCAGGGCGATGGTGGTGTATGGCGCCAGGCCGGCATAGGCATCGTTGATGCCGCCCTTGATGTTGGATGCGGTGACGCTGGCATCGACCAGCAGGTCCGGCGTGGCCTGCAGGCGCAATGCGGCGCGGCCCTGGTTGGTCGACACGCCGTTGGTGGTGCGGCCGGTCAGCTGGTTGCGGATGAAACCCGAGTCCTTGCCCGTGTAGCCGGTCAGGCGCAGCGCCAGGGCATCGTTCTTCAACGGCAGGTTGACGCTGCCGCGCAGGTTGTGGTTGCCGCCGCCGAAGCCGGAAGTGCGCGAGCCAACCGCTTCCACGGAACCGAACAGGTCGTTGAATTCCGGCTTCTGGGTAATCTGGCGCACCGTACCGGCCATGGAACCGGCACCGAACAGGGTGCCTTGCGGGCCTTGCAGCACCTCGATGCGCTGCAGGTCCAGCACCTTCAGGTCGGGATTGGCCGACTTCAGCGTGACGGGCATTTCATCGATATACACCGCCACCAGCGAGGCATCCTGCACCTCCGACGGCACGATGCCGCGCACCACCAGGCCGCGCATGGTGATGTTGTTGACGCCGGTGGCCTGCTGCTGCACCGTCATGGCCGGCACCAGGTCGGCGATATCGCTCAGGTTGCCCAGGCCATATTTGCCGAGGCTTTCCGGCTTCAGCACCGTGATGGCGGCCGGCACGCGCTGCACATCGACGGCGCCCGTGCGAGTGGCGGTGACTTCGACGATTTCGATCCTGTCGGAGGCCTGCTGGCCGGCAGGCTGCTGTGCCGGTTCGGCAGCGGCGGCCAGGGCGAGGGGAGTGGCCACGGCGCCGGCGCACAGCACGGCCAGCGTGCGGTAACTGGATTGGTACTTGCTGGATTGAGACTTGCCGGACTGGTACCTGCCGGATTGGTGCTTGTTCATCGATTTTCCTGTGATTGCTTTTATTGTGGGTGGAGCAGGCTGCCTGGGGAAAAAGTATAGGTAAGCGGCTATCTGCTGAAAACGAAGATTAACGTGTCTGTATATGCGGAATATGCTGGTGCCAGGCAGCATCCGGCATCCAGAAGGAGGGCGATTGTAACGGCAGGTGGCCGAATGACACGGCACGGCGTGTGGCTGAGCCTTCGGGCGGGGGCGAGATCTCCTGGGGATGAAAAATTTGCGCGACGAGGTGTCGGCGACGCAGGCACGCAGTGGCGAGCAAAGCCGCGGATGAGGCCAGGGCTCTGTCGTTTGGCATATGGTTTGCGCGCTAACGGTGGCAGCGTCGGAAACGAGTCCGGCAACCGGCCGCGATTGTTTTCAATGCTCGCCAAGCGCACCAATCCCCGGAAGCCACCTTCTTCAACTCGACATTAGTATATGTATTGTCGAGTTAAGACTTTGGGTGCGGCCAGGATGGCTGTGGGAGGGCGCCCTGTCCGGGTGGTTGTGCCGACACTGCCTTACCGAATGAGCGCCTGACAAGGCGGCGCTGGGAGCGGGACTGGCACTGGCAATTGCCCCGGATGCCGGGCAGGAAAGGGTTGACTTGTTACATATCAACAAGTACATTCGCGTTGTCTTTATTTTGTGGAGCCCCTTCATGGGCAGTTATCCAGGTGACAGTAGTCGTCAGCGTTGGTCTGACACCGCCTTGGCAAGATAACGCAGAAATTCCTCTGCCATCATCCTGCTAAGCGGATGATGGTATCGCCTCCATCCGGTCCCTGACCGGATCGTCTGATCCATCAATCAACCCGAATGTCGTTGGAATCTGCCTTCGAGCGCAGATGGCGGCGTGTTGCGTTGCATTTTTTCGTGCGCCTCACGGGAATGGCAAACCATTCCCATTCGGCTCGACCTTCGATATCACTACGTCCCGTCATGGGACGCCACCTCTACAGGTGGTGCCGTAGAACTCCAGACTTATCCGAAAAGTCTATTCAGTTGTGAGCGAAGAATGCAGAATTCCGTCCAAACGCCAACGCGTGCCACGCACGACCTTACCGCAAAGAAGTCCTGGCTTGCCAAGCTGGGACCCGGCCTCATCACGGGTGCATCCGATGATGATCCGAGCGGCATTGCCACCTATTCACAAGCTGGCGCCCAGTTCGGCCCCAATCTCTTGTGGACCATGTTCTTTACGTATCCCCTGATGGTTGGCATCCAGATCGTGAGCGCCCGGATTGGCCGGGTGACCGGCAAGGGACTGGCTGGCAACATTCGCCAGTTTTATCCGGCCTGGCTTCTCTATACGATCGTCGGCCTGCTGCTGGTGGCAAATACGATAAATATCGCCGCCGACGTCTCGGCAATGGGCGATGCACTGATGCTTTTAATTGGCGGATCCACCCATCTCTACGCGGCCGGCTTTGGTCTTGTGTCGTTAATGCTCCAGATATTCTTGCCTTATAGTAAATACGTCCGCATTTTAAAATGGTTGACGCTCGCCCTGCTGGCCTATGTGGCGACTGTCTTTGCTGTTCATATCGCCTGGCCAGATGTAGCACGCTCAGTTGTCGCTCCGAAGCTGAAATGGAACTCCGAGACGATCACGACAATCGTCGCAGTATTCGGGACCACGATCAGCCCTTATCTATTCTTCTGGCAGGCTTCTCAGGAAGTGGAAGAGCTTAAGGCTGATCCGCTAGCGAAACCATTGAAGGAAGCACCCAAACAAGCGAGGGCGAATTTTCAACGCATTAAAGTCGATACCTGCGTCGGGATGGGATTCTCGAACCTGGTTGCGTTCTTCATCATCCTGACCACGGCAGCCACTTTGCATCTGCACGGCATCACCGACATCAGGACCTCGGCAGAGGCGGCGAATGCTTTGCGGCCACTGGCCGGAGAATTCGCCTTTGTTCTGTTCGCTGCCGGGATTATTGGCACGGGCCTGCTCGCATTGCCGGTATTGGCGGGATCGGCAGCCTATGCGATTGCAGGTGCGTTCCAATGGACCAAGGGGCTGGAACACAAACCAGCAGTTGCCAAACGCTTTTACGCAATCATTGCCATCTCAACCCTGGTTGGCGTTGCACTCGGGTTTGCCCCGATCGATCCGGTCAGGGCGCTGTATTGGAGTGCCGTCATCAACGGCGTGATCTCGGTACCAATCATGGTCGTGATGATGTTGATGGGTGGACGTACGGATGTGATGGGACGCTTTGTCATTGCGCGTCGGTTGAAATGGATCGGCTGGGCCGCCACACTGGCCATGGCCATCGCAGTGATCGCGATGTTTGCAACCCTGAACTAGGGCTGGCGTGTGCGTTTTACCGGGATGTTTTCGCTTGATTCGTTGTAGCGCCGGCGGCGCTCATGACATGGGCGACGTTGTTCGCTTGCGCGAACATGACCCTCGCTGCAGCGGCGGCCGGCAAGTGTCTACACGATTGTCCGCATGCGGGTGCTGCAGTGAGCTCGCATGCCAACCAAGAACAGGCAAAGAACCTCCAGTCGGTGTCCTGCGTAGATCGGGCGGGAGCCGATGATCGCGGCCCCAATTGATGAGTGGATGACTGGATGGGGATGCGGGTTGCGACGGAGATTGTGCTGAAAAGTAGTACGGTATCAGCCGATGGATATCGCATTTGACATAATAT
>DASVVD010000833.1:0-4765 GCA_036386715.1 Pseudoduganella sp. | reverse complement strand
CCCGGTGTTTTTTATAACGCAGTTTCTCTATAACAGCGCCGTTTCTCTTTAGCAGCGCCGTTTCCCTTCGACAGCGCCGTTTCTTCACGGTCCACGGTCTTCACGGACCGGCAGACGGCGTTGCTGTGCACGCATCGACTTCCGGCCGCAAGGCGCCTATGCTGGATCCTGCCGCCGCAACCGGGCGATCGTAAAGGACCAGCATGGACATCGCCGTCATCCTCGCGTTCCTGTCACATGGCGCGCTCGACTGGAGCGCCTGGGCGATCGTTGCCTGGACGCTGGCCGTCACCCATGTCACGATCGCCGCCGTCACCATCTACCTGCACCGCTGCCAGGCGCACCGCGCGCTCACACTACACCCGCTGGCCAGCCACTTCTTCCGCTTCTGGCTCTGGCTCACCACCGGCATGGTCACGCGCGAATGGGTTGCCGTGCACCGCAAGCACCATGCGCGCTGCGAGCTCGACGGCGATCCGCACAGCCCGGCCGTCTTCGGTATCGGCCGCGTGCTGGCGCAGGGTTCCGAACTCTACCGGATCGAGGCGGCCAACGCCGGCACGGTGGCGCAGTACGGCAGCGGCACGCCGGACGACTGGCTCGAACGCAGCGTCTATTCGCGCTGGCAGTGGCAGGGCGTGGGTGTCATGCTGGTGGTCGACCTGCTGCTGTTCGGCGTCATCGGCCTGACCGTGTGGGCCGTGCAGATGCTGTGGATTCCGGTCACGGCGGCGGGCGTCATCAACGGCCTGGGCCACTGGTGGGGCTACCGCAACTACGACGGCCCGCATGCCGCCACCAATATCGGCCCGCTGGGCCTGCTGATCGGCGGCGAGGAGCTGCACAACAACCACCATACCTATCCCACGTCGGCCCGCATGTCGTCGCGCTGGTTCGAATTCGATGTGGGCTGGCTGTACATCCGCCTGCTGCAGGCCGTGGGGCTGGCGCGGGTCACGCGGGTGGCGCCGCGGCCGCGCCATGCGGCCGCCAAACCGGTGGCGGACCTGCACACGCTGCACGCCATCATCGCCAACCGGCACGAAATCATGGCCCGCTATGCGCGCATGCTGCGCCGGGCCTGCCGGCAGGATGCGAAACAGGCGCACGAGGTAACGTTCGACAAGCCGTTCCTGGCCCAGGTGTACCGGGGGCTGCGCCGCGATCCCGCGCTGGTGACGGGCGAGCAGGCGGCCTCGCTGGCACTGTTCCTGCGCCACCGTAGCGCCCTGCAGCAGATGCAGCAGCTGCGCGCCGAACTGGCCGAGCTATGGCAGCGCCAGCATGCCGCGCCCGACGAACTGCTCGCACACCTGCGGCAATGGTGCGAGGAAGCCGAGCGTTCCGGCAGCGCCATGCTGCGCGACTTCGCCACGCGCCTGCGCAGCTACGCGTAGCACGGCAAACCTGCGGCAAACCTGCGGCAGCGCGCGGCTTCCGGTACCGCCGGGCCGCCGGTTACAATTGGCGCTCCCGCCGGAATCCACTTGCGCTCCCTGTTCCATCGATGCCCCACACCCTCGCCGCCCCCTGCTCCGCCGAACTGCTGATCAAGAAAAGCCGTTTCATCGCCTGCGTTCAGCCGATGACCGACCGCGCCGCCGCGCAGGCGGTGGTGGCGCGCCTGAAGGCGGCGCACCCGGGCGCCGCGCATGTGTGCTGGGCGCTGCTGGCCGGCGGCCAGTCGGCGGCCGTTGACGATGGCGAACCCAGCGGCACGGCGGGCCGGCCGATGCTCGACGTGCTGCGCCACCAGGACCTTGAAGGGGTGCTGGCCACCGTGGTGCGCTATTTTGGCGGCGTGAAACTGGGCGCCGGCGGCCTGGTGCGCGCCTACACCGATGGCGTGGCGCAGGCGCTGCTGCAGGCGGAACGGATCGCGATCGTCAAGGAGCGCCGCCTCGCCTGCTCGGTGCCCTATGCCATGGAAGGCATGCTGCGCCGCGAGCTCGACGCGGCCGGTGCCACGCTGCTGGAGGTAGCCCATGGCCACGACGTGGCACTGGATTTCAGCCTCCCTGAAACCGCCGCGGCGGCGCTGGTGGCACGGCTGAACGAGAGCGGCAATGGCCGCGTGATCTGGGTCGCCGATCAATCCGCGTAACAGACCGCCGCGGCCAGGTCAGGCGGGCGCGGCGGGCTGCGGCCGGGCGCTGCCGATCCATGTGGCGCGGTGCCATAGCGCCTCGAGCGGCCCCTGCCGATGGCGCTTCAGCCACCATGCCGAGAACAGCCCCTGCAGCACCGCCAGCAGCACGCCGATCAGCAGGCACACGGTCGCGCCCGTGGATTCGTACAGGCCGAGCCCGAAACCATAATAGATCGCGGTGCCTGCCACCGACTGGACGATATAGCTCGTCAGGCTCATCCGGCCAAGCGGCGCGAATGCCTTCAACACCCGCTTGAATGGAACTCGTCCGTACAGCAGCGCGAATGCGGCGACGATCACTCCCATCAGCGAGAAATTCAACCACGACTTGCCGATCACCAGCAGCGGGCGCCGCAACGCTTCCCCGGCCACCACTGCGTCCATGTTCTCCGTTACCACATAAAGCGGAATGGCGCACGCCAGCGCCAGCACCAGCATGCGGCGCCAGAACAGCCTGCTGTTCTCCGACAGGGCGAACACGCCGGCGCGGCCGGCCAGCATGCCGAGCATGAACAGCGCGGGGATCTGGAAAAACCGGCCGTTTTCCCAGCTCCACAGCACGGCCGCCGCCTTGCCGTTGGTGAAATTGCCGGCATAGGTCTGCAGCAGCGTGCCCCCGGTCATATAGTCGTTGGCCCGGCCGAAATAGGCCCAGGAAGCCGGGTCGGCCAGTTGTGCATGCGGCTGCGGCAGGGCCTGCAGCACGTCGATCCACGTGGCTGGCTGCAACAGCAGCCCCGCCGCGATGGCCAGCACCCAGCGCCTGTCCAGCCTTGCCACCGGCAGCAGCGCGCACGACATCACCGCATAAAACGACAGCACGTCGCCCTGGTAGAACAGCGAATTGACGAAGCCGAATCCCAGCAGCAGTACCATGCGCCAGGCAAACCGGGGGCGGAAATCTTCGCCCGCCGCAGCACGGCGCGCGAACTGGATCTGGAACGTGAGCCCGAACAGCAGCGCGAAGACCAGGTACGACTTGCCGCCGAACAGGAAGAACATGGTGTCCCAGACCTGCTGGTCCAGCGCCCCCAGCCATGCCGGCTGCCCGGCTGGCCGGTGGTACAGGTCGAAATGCTCGATGTTATGCAGCAGCATGATCGACACGATGGCGAAGCCGCGCAGCGCGTCGACGAGATCCAGGCGGGAAGTGGTGGGCGGCATCGCAATCCTGTCGGCGTGAACGGTGCCGACGATTGTCGATGAAATCGTTGCCAAATGCCAGCGGCGAATCTGCCTCGGCCAGCGTGCCGCCGCGATACCGCCGCTGCTTATTGCCGATGCTTATTGCCGCTGCCTGTTGCCGTCGCTTCCTACCGCCAGTCAGCGCCGCCGCTGGTGGCGGCGCCGTGACGACGTATTCTGGTCCTGCAGCATCGAATCGACGCGTGCCGACGCGCCGCGCGACAGTTCCAGCGCCAGCTCGATGTCCGGGAAATACTCGGGCAGCCGGTAGCCCAGCCAGGCATAGGCCGAATACAGGCGGCAGGTATCCTCGACTTCCTGCAGCGTCATGTGATGCAGCTGGTGCTCGTCGGGCCGCAGCCGCGTGATGCGCTTCTTCGACAGCGCCACGCACCAGTGTTCCCAGGCGCGCTGCAATGCCACCACCTTGCTCGACACGGGCACCAGCGACAGGGCGAACTTGTCGGCCACCGACAGGGGCAGCGTGTCGAGCCACTGGGCGCGTTCCATCTGGTCTTCGGTGATGCGCGGATAGAAAAAACCGTCCGGCACGTCGATGTTGTGGATGAAGCGCTTGAGCAGCTTGGCCAGCGAAGTCTCCTGCGTGACGGCCGCGATCCGGTGCAGGTGTTCCAGCGTGGGGGCCACCGCGAAGCCGCTGGTGTTCAGCGGCACCGGTTTTTCCTTCAGCAGCGAGCGCATCACCTCGTGGCTGTCGGCATCGTAGCCGGCGACCAGGCCTTCTTCATGGATGCCATAGCGGCCCGCGCGGCCGGCGATCTGGCGCGCCAGCGATGCCGGGATTTCCTCTTCCTCGACGCCGTTGAATTTCACGGTGGCGGTCATCACGATGCGCTGGATCGGCATGTTCAGGCCCATCGCGATGGCGTCGGTGCCGACCACGATCTCTGCCTCGCCGTCGCGGAAGCGCTGCGCCTGCGCGCGGCGCACCTCGGGCGACAGGTTGCCATAGACGGTGGCCACCGAATGGCCCATCTCGGCCACCATGTCGCGCCACATCAGCACGTCGCGCCGCGAGAACGCGATCAGCGCATCGCCCGGCCGCAGGTTCTTCACCTTGCGCACCGGGCCCTCCTCCATCGACAGCGGCCCCTTGCGCTTCATCACATGGACTTCGATCGGGCATTCGAGCCGCTCGGCCAGGGCTTCCACCGCGCGGCGTGCCTCCGGGGCGCCCACCAGGTACACGGTGCGGGCCGGCGCGCCGCACACGGCGGCCGTCCACGCGGCGCCGCGGTCGCGGTCGGCCAGCATCTGGATCTCGTCGATCACGGCCACGTCGACCGGGGTGCGGGTATCGAGCATCTCGACCGTGCTGGCCACGTGCGTGGAGCCTTCCGCGATGCGGCGCTCCTCGCCGGTGATCAGGCTGACCTTGATGGGCTTGCCGTGCGGGCGCGCGGCTTGCAG
>DASVVD010000832.1:0-2205 GCA_036386715.1 Pseudoduganella sp. | reverse complement strand
CGGCCTCCGAAACCGAGCTCGCGCTGGCAGCGCTATCCGAGCCCGAAGGGCTGGCAGCATGGCGCATGTATCACCTCGTCGGCGATGCATTGCGGGCCCATCAGCCGGAGGCTGGACTCTCGCCCGGCTTTGCGGCGCGGCTGGCTGAACGCCTGGCGGCCGAGGAACTGCCTGTCCATCCCGCCGAGGCGGTGCGCGACGGCGCTGTTGATCCGGCACCCTCCGCCTCTGCGGCACCCGTCATGCCGTAAAGTCGCTGCAGGCTGTCTGCAGCGGTTTGCCTGCCAGCGCCTGGTTTGTCTGAATCTGCCTGAGCTGCGTCATTCTGCCCGCATCTGCCTCCTCATCCGTCCGCTCATCCACCCACGCTGTTACAAATTCTTTGCCATCGTTACAGCATGGTACAAATTTGCCCTTGAAATTTGTTATTCGTTGCAACATCTTGTGCGTGCTGCAACTTCACGATTTCGCTGTAACATACGGCGGAGCCTGGAGCTTGTCCTGCGTTCTGACCACCACCGAAAACAGACTATTCCTATGAAAACAAATACTTCTGCTGGTAGTAAAACCTTGTCGGCGCTGCTGGTCAGCGCAGGGATCCTGTTCGCGCCCGCCGCCATGAACCTGGCGCCCGTTCACGCCGCTGCTGCTGGCGCCATTGCCGGCCTGCCGGACTTTGCCGACATGGTGGAAAAGGTTGGCCCGGCCGTTGTCAACATCCGCACCACGGAGCGCCTGCGTTCGCGCGACTCCGGCACGGCGGACGAAGATGAAATGCAGGAATTTTTCCGCCGCTTCTTTGGCGGGCAGATGCCGACCCCGCGCCGCGAGGGCCAGCAACCGCGCGGCAACCGGCAGCAGCCACAGGTGCCGGCGGAACGCGAAGTGCAGCGCGGCGTCGGTTCCGGCTTCATCATCTCGGCCGACGGCTATGTGCTGACCAACGCCCACGTGGTGGCCGGTGCCGATGAAGTCTATGTCACGCTGACCGACAAGCGCGAATTCAAGGCCAAGGTGCTGGGTTCCGATACGCGCACCGACGTGGCCGTGCTGAAAATCGACGGTTCGCGCCTGCCGGTGCTGACAATGGGCGACTCCAACAAGATCCGCGTGGGCGAGTGGGTGGTCGCGATCGGCTCGCCATTCAACCTGGAAAACTCGGTCACCGCCGGCATCATCTCCGCCAAGTCGCGCGACACCGGCGAATACCTGCCGCTGATCCAGAGCGATGTGGCGGTCAATCCCGGCAATTCGGGCGGTCCGCTGATCAATATGCGCGGCGAAGTCATCGGCATCAACTCGCAGATCGCCACCTTGTCCGGCGCCTATAACGGCATTTCGTTCGCCGTGCCGATCGACGAGGCGATGCGCGTGGCCGATCAGTTGAAGAAGTCCGGCAAGGTGACGCGCGGCCGCATCGGCGTGCAGATCGGGCCGATTACCCGCGACGTGGCCGAATCGCTGGGCCTGACGGAGCCGCGTGGCGCCGAAGTGTCGATGGTGGAAGAGGGCGGCCCGGCCGCCAAGGCCGGCCTGAAGGCGGGCGATATCGTCATCAAGTTCAACGGCACGGAAATCGCCACCTCGAACGACCTGCCGCGCCTGGTCGGCAACGCGGCGCCGAACTCGCGCGCCACGATCACCGTGTGGCGCCAGGGCAAGGCGGTCGACCTGCCGATCACCGTCGCCGAACTGGAATCCGACCAGCCGGCCAAGGGCGCCAAGGGCGAGCGCAGCAAGCCGAAGGCGGAAGGCGCGGCAAATGCGCTGGGCCTGAAAGTGTCCGACCTGTCGGCGGCGGAAAAGAAAGAGCTGGGCGTGCCGGGTGGCGTGAAGGTCGATTCGGCCGAAGGCATGGCCGCCAGTGCCGGCATCCAGCCTGACGACGTGCTGCTCCAGCTGAACAACTCGCCGATCGTGGATGCCCGGCAGTTCAATGCGCTGGTCTCGAAGCTCGATCCGAAGCGCAACGCCTCGGTGCTGGTGCGCCGCGGTGAGGTGGCACGCTTCCTCACGCTGCGGCCAGCCCCGGCCCCGGCACCCAAGTGACCAGGGAGAGCAGCGGGCAGGGTATCGAGCCATTGCCCGCTGTCCCTGTGAACTTCACCCTGTACTCCCGGGGGTATTGCCACCTGTGCCAGGATTTGCTCGATGCCTTGCTGGCACTGCGCACCCCGGCGCGGCCATTCAGCGTCGACGTGATCG
>DASVVD010000831.1:0-6606 GCA_036386715.1 Pseudoduganella sp. | reverse complement strand
CACTAATCAGATAACTCCACGCATCGAGCTCGCCAATTAATCCGCGCTCTTGATTGTCCATGATGGCGGCCCAGGATTTTGCCCGGAATCCCAGCCTGGCTAGCGACGATGTCGCATGGACGATCCTGTTCTTGCCTTGATTGACCGCCCTCTTCAGCGTGTCGAGCAAGCTCGCGCCAATGTCGCTTTCGCTCTTCTGGAAAATCTTCCTGATCAATGCGCCTTCGATAAAGCCCGCGGCACCCGTCGTCACTGCCTTCGACAGCGTGCCGGCGGCGCCCTGCAGATCGCCTTCACACTTGGCATCGTTGATCTTCATTGCCGTGTCGATCAGGCCCATGATCACGTCGATCGCGGCCGTGCCCATCGTGTAATAGGCCACACCGAGCATTACGCCGTCAAAGATCGCACCAACACCGAATGCATGCGAGCCTAGCCACAACGAGAAGACCGCAGCGGTGGTGGCGATGTTTGCAGGCGATACCAGCTCTTTCAGCGCCGTGGCAAGATCTCCAGGCATTTTCGGCAGCGCCGCTTCGACCACGTATTTCAGTTTGTCCGCGAAGCTCCAGCCGCTGACTGGCCCGGCGGGCTTTGCTAGCAAACCGAGGGGATCGATATTGGCGACCGGATTACCGTCCGCGTAGGCGTAGAGGTTGATGCCGCCGGCCTGTCCGCTCGGATCCGCGCTGAGATAGCGCCCGCTGTCCGCATCGAGATAGCGGCGCGCATTGTAGTGCAGTCCCGTTTCGTCGTCGAAGTACTGCTGGGAGCCGCGCAACTGGAGTTCGAGCGTGCTGCCTGCCCTTACCTGGGCCCTGCCGTAGCCGCCGATGTCGGCGCTCCACGCGACGCGGCGGGCGGCATCGACCAGTGCCCGAGCCGCCCCCGTATGGTCCGCGACGACCGCATAGACGTCGGTGCGCTCGGCCTGCCCGACCGCGCGGGCCAGTTCCACCGGAAGTCGGGACAGTGCGGCGCCGGCTATGGCGCGCGCCCCGCCCTCCTTCGCCTGCAGCATTGCGATCGGCCGGACACCGGTATGGTCTTCCAGCCACACGTATTGGCGCTTGATCGAAATGCCGCCCTCGTCCGGTTCGGCTTCGGCAACCAGCTGGTTGCCGTCGTACAGGAAATAGGTAACCTTTTTCTGGTTTTTCGAATACACCACCTTCTTGATGCGTTCGCCGAAGGTGTTGTAGCTGTACTCGGCCAGCGGCTCGCCGCCTTTGCTGACCTTGACCAGGCGCGCCTGCGAGTCCCACTCGAACGTGCTGCCGCCGATACGGGTGGTGCTGCCTGCCGCATCGTATTCATAGTCGACACGGCCGTCACGGCCTTGTGCCGACAGGATGCGGTTGCTGAACGCGTCGATCCGGTAGCTGAGCGGCGTCGTCCCGGCCTGCTCCAGCACGTTGCCCGAGATGTCATAGTCATAGCCGATCGACGCCGGCAGTTGCTTGCCGCCGACATCGCGCAGCGTTGCGGCGCGCAAACGCCCGAGCGGGTCGTAGCCGTACTGTGTGGCGCGCACGCCGGCGGCGCCACTGCTGGTGCGCTGGACGATCTGGCCAACGGCATCGACCTGCTGCTTTTCCTCCCAGAAGCCGGGGCTGCCGATACGGGTTACATGGCCTTCGCGATCGAGCCTGCGGGTGAAATCGACGCCGTGCGCTAGCTTGTAATCCTGTTTGCCGAACGCGTCTTCCGCGTCGTTCAATCCACTCAGCAGAACCGTTTCGCCAAGCAGCCCCTTGCGCGTAATGGTCGCCAACAGCCCGGCCTTGGCGTGCAGCGGGTTGTTGTAGCGGTAATTGAGAATCTGGCCGTCGGGCAACGTCTTGCGGACCAGCTGCCCGCGGGAGTCGTATTCGTAGCGCGTGCTGAACCGCGTGCCATCGAGCACGCGGGTATGCAGCGTCAGCTGGGCTGCCGCGTTGTATTCGTACAGTTCCTCACCGCCAGGGAACACGATACGCGCAGGCTTGCCTTGCGGGCCATAGCTCAGGCTCGTGGTGCCTTCGGCGGCGGTCTGTCCGATGACACGACCGGCCACGTCATAGCGATAGGTGACCGCGCGGGCTTGCCGGCTGCCGTAGGCAAGGGTCTTGCTGCGCAGAGTATCGTCATCGTTCCAGGTGAATACCGTGGTGCCGGCATCGGGGCTGTCAAGCCGCACCAGTCGGCCGAAGTCGTCGTACACGTAACCGGTGCGCAGTGCTCGTGGATCGGTGACCTGCGTTACCCGTTGCAGGCTGTCGTAGGCGAATCGGGTAGCGATGCCACCTGGTTCCATCACGCCCCGCGGCATGCCCTCGGCATCGCGTTCGATGCTCGTCGCATTGCCATTCGGGTCGGTCAATGTTTCGCCGCCCCGGTTTGCGGCGGTGTCATTCGGCGGCGCTTCCGGGTCGCTGATATAACGGGACAGGTCGCTGCTCTGCGCCACGGAACCATCGGGATTGAGCAATTCGCGGGCAATCAGGTTGCCTTCGGTGTCGCGTTGGATCCTGATGCGGTTACCCTGCGCGTCGCTGACGTCGCTCAGCCGGCCGTCGCCGCCATAAGCGAACGCCATGCGCTGGCCGGTCGCCTCGGTAATGCCGCTTACCTTGCCGAGCGCATTGTAAGCAAAATGGGTCGCCACACCTGCCCTGGCCAGCCTGGCTACCCTGCCCGCGGCGTCATAGGAATATTCCATCGGCATGCCGTAGCCGTCGACCAGGCGCAGCGGCTGGCCGGCACCGGTCATCTTATCGATTCGCGTCACGCGATTGCCGGGTTCGACTTTTTTCACCACGTAGTTGCCGCCGGCATCGTAGTCGAACTCGGTGATATCGGAATCGCCTGGCCGGCCCAGCGGACCGTTGGCGAGCGGGCCATCGATCGTTGCCAGCACGGTGCGACCGCCAACGACGCGATAGCCGAAGCGTGTCGTGCGCACCAGCGCCTGGGCGGGACCGCGGCCGTCCAGCGCCGGCGACCAGCCGTTCTCCGTGATGCTGCTGACCTGGAGGCGCTCGTTGTAGGCGATGCGCGTCACCGCTTCCTTGCCCGGCACCACGCTCGGCCGGATGACCGCCGTCGGCCTCACCATGGCGCCCTGCGCATATTCATAGCGTGCCAGCAGTTGTGCCGGCAACGCCTTGCCGGCGCGATACTCGATCCGCGACACGCTCACCGGGCGGCCGTAATAATCCAGCTCGCTCCGGGTCGTCGTGACCGGAAAGCCGGTCTCATCGGTACGGGTGGTTTCCGTCAGGCGCCCCAGCTTGTCGTAACCGTAGCGGACATTGCCGGGCCCGCACAGCGAGCAGCCAGGGCCACGCGCCTCCAGCAGCCGCAGATCCTCGCCTACCGTGGCGTAACGGAAAAGCGTCTGTTGACCGAGGCTGTTGACGACCGTGGTCTGGCCCGGCTTGTCGAAGCTGAGCGTGACTTTGCCGACGCCGTTGGCGTGGGTAGACAGCACGCCGCGCCCGGCATCGTCGTAGGCGTAGGTGGCGTGGCGCTGCACTTTCTGCGCCCGGCCCGCCGCGTCCGCGCCGTTGACGATGCCGATGCCCGTCAGCAGGGTTGGCCTGCGTGCATCCTCGTAGTAGTACTCGCGACCCTGGCCCGTGGCGGGATAGCGCACGCGCACCAGGTTCGCCAGCAGTTGGCGCTGCGCGCCTGCAGCCCTCCCCGCAGGCGAAATGCTCCCGTGCTCGTAGCTGAAGCGCCCCAGCGGGCTGTCGATACTCTGTATGCCGCGGAAGCGGTCGCCACGTCCGGCCGTTTTCCGGTCGGGGTAGGCAATCCGCAGGCTGCGGCCCTGCGGGTCGGTCACCTTGACCAGCAGGCCTTTTGGGTCGTACAGCAGGCTGACGGCTTCGCCCGTGGCGGCCTTGATCTGCTGCAGCCTGCCATGACGGTCGAAGCTCAGCTCCCGCCCGTCCACCCACCGCCAGAGGTATTCCTCGCCGCCATTGCGCTGACGGCGGATCGTGATCTTGCCGCTAGCCGGATCGACACCCGTGGCCAGCGCCGGGTTGACCAGGTCGCGGCTGAACATGAAGCTGGTGCCATCGGCCTGGAATACCTGGATCATGGGCCCGCTGGCAACGAGCAGTGTCTCGTAGGACAGCTTCCAGCCCCGCCCGACCAGGCCCGGCACATCGCCGGATCCGCTGAACCGGCTGTTGTAATGGCGGACGATTTCCAGTCCCAGCACGCCAGGCAAAGGCGCCATGTCCTCTTCTCGCTGGTACTTGTTGCCGGTGAGGATATTGATCGGGTTGCCCACGCCGACATTCACACTGGCCGCGGCTCGCTGGCTGGCCGGGGCCGGCGTCTGGATCGAGCAGGTCGGCCCACCATCCCCCGGGCAGGCAAGCGCCGCACCCCATGCGCCGGCGAGAAGTGCACCGACTACGACTTTCCTGGCCAACACCGTGCGCAGCCCGCCCAGCGCGCGCAGATAGAATATCGTCATCGTCATTCCATGGGTAATGGTGGTGTGCAAGCGGGAACAACATGCCCGCATAGGGAATTTCACGCACCCCGGCAAAGCCCGCCAGGGCGCATTGCCGGCGCCCCGGTCATGTCTTCGGCTTCAGCTCCACGGTCACACGGCGGTTCGGCGAGTAGCAAGCCTGCAATTCCGTGCCGGTCTTGCCGGTACAAGCCTCCGCCGGCACCACGAGGTCGGCGGAGCCGGCACCCACGATGTCGACGTTGTCCACCTTCAGCCCTTTCGACAGCAGATAGTCACGTACGGCCTCGGCGCGCCGGCGCGACAGGTCAAGGTTGTATTGCTCGTTGCCGATCGGATCGGTGTAGCCTGTCACCGTCATCAGGTCGAATTCCTTGCCGCTGGTGCTCTGGATCAGCTGGTCGAGTGCTGCCTTGCCGTCCGCCGTCAGGTTGGCCTGGTCGAAGCCGAACAGGGTGTCCGCGCTCAACTGGGTCGAAATCGGCACCGGGCACCAGCCTGGATTGCTTGGCGGCGTCGTGGTGCAACCACCCAGCATGCAGTCGCCGTCCGGCGGCGGATCGGTGGTGACCGGCGGATCCCCCGGATCGCTCGGATTGCCGTTGTTGCCGGGGCCGGGCGACGACACCGGATTGTCCGGCTCGATCGCATCGGACTGCATCTGCATCGTCACGTGCGTGACCACCGGGACCAGGCCTTCGCCGATCATCGCCGTGCGTACCGCATCGCCGCCGGTGTCCTGCCATTTCAGGTAGGCCTTGTAGATGCTTGAAACGATCGGCACGGACGGCTTCACGCCGTAGGTGATGCGCAGCTTGATCAGGTTGGCGTCCTGCCAGGTCTCGCCCGACGTCGGCCCCATCTTGTTCGGCTTCAGGCCCAGGCTGCGGTTGGAAATGACCCGCTTGCCCTGCGTTTTCAGCAAGGTCTGCAATGCCGGGTCGTTGAAATCCTGGAACGCTTCCTTGGTCGGATTGAGCATTTCAATACGGTACCGGTTGCCTTTGGCGAATTCCGTATTGAGCTTGACCATGGCATCCGCCAGTTCGGCGGGGGTTTCGCCGCCGCCGAACATCGGTATCAATCCTTCCTTGAAGGCGCTTTCGATGCCGGTCATCTTGGCATTGCCCGTGCTGCCCGCGCGGGCGGCCAGGAAGCCGGCATGATCGAGCGTGTTCTTGGCGAAGAACAGCTGGCTGTACTGGATCGAGCCCAAGCCGAGCATGGTCAGCAGCGGTCCCACCACCGCCAGTTCGACCACGGCCGCGCCGCGCTGGCGCAACGGCGGCCTGCGCAGCGGTGCCCTCGTTGACGTTGACGTTGACGTTGACGTTGACGTTGGCGCCGCCGGGGTAGCGAACCAGAGCGGGTGCTGCAGCCTGTCACCCGGACGGATACCCAGGCGGGCGATGCTGCCTTCGGCCAGTTCCAGCGTGTGGGCGGCGCGCACGTGGCGCCGCCCATCCGCGGCGCGGCCGGCGTTGCTGACGCTTGCGCGCCATGGCCGCAGGCCGGGCACGCACTTGAGCACCATGCCCTGGCGGTCCAGGTACAGCACGTCGATGGTGAAGCGCATGAAGGCGGTATGCACGCTGGGGCAATCGGCCAGCAGCAGGCCGGCGTCGGGTGCCAGGCCGGGACGCAGCATCAGGCCGCGGAAACGGCCGAAGAAGCCGGCGGCGCGGCGCACTGCCAGCGGGTGGCTGCCGCTGCCGGTCAGCATGTGGGTGCCGACAGGTGGCGCTTCCGGCGGCTTGGGGACGGGTTTCGTCATGGGTATTGGCTCGCAGTGAGGTTCGTCAGACACCGGGATGCATGAATTTCATTACGATCGGAAAGAACAGCACGATGAACGTGCATGGAAAAATGAAGGCGATCAGCGGGAACAGCATCTTCACCGGCGCTTCCATCGCCAGCTTCTCGGCGCGGGCAAAGCGTTCGGTACGGCGCTGGTCCGCCTGGGCGCGCAGCACCGGCCCCAGGTTCATGCCCATGCGCTCGGCCTGGATCACCGCCGTGATGAAGTGCGTGACATTCGGCTCGCTCAGGCGCTCGGCCATGGCACGCATTGCATCAGCGCGTGCCTTGCCGGCGCGGATGTCGCGCAGCACGCGCTGGATCTCGGTGCGCAG
>DASVVD010000830.1:0-3061 GCA_036386715.1 Pseudoduganella sp. | reverse complement strand
CGAACTACATCGTGGTGCCGGAAATCGCACTGGCAAAGATCCGTGAAGATGCGCCGTTCGACAAGGTGTGCTACATCGGTTGCGGCGTCACCACCGGCGTGGGCGCCGTGCTGTTCACCGCCAAGGTGGAAGCGGGCGCGAACGTGGTCGTCTTCGGCCTGGGCGGCATCGGCCTGAACGTGATCCAGGCGGCAAAGATGGTCGGTGCGGACAAGATCATCGGCGTGGACATCAATCCGGGCCGCGAAGCGATGGCGCGCCAGTTCGGCATGACCCACTTCATCAACCCGAACGACGTGGAAAACGTGGTCGACGCGATCGTCCAGCTGACCGATGGCGGCGCCGACTACAGCTTCGAGTGCGTGGGCAACACCACGCTGATGCGCCAGGCGCTCGAGTGCTGCCACAAGGGCTGGGGCAAGTCGATCATCATCGGCGTGGCCGCGGCCGGCCAGGAGATCAGCACCCGGCCGTTCCAGCTGGTGACCGGCCGGGAATGGAAGGGCTCCGCATTCGGCGGCGCACGCGGCCGCACCGATGTGCCGAAGATCGTCGACTGGTACATGGACGGCAAGCTCAACATTGATGACCTGATCACGCACAAGCTGTCGCTGGACCAGATCAACGAGGGTTTCGACCTGATGAAGAAGGGCGAATCGATCCGCTCGGTCGTGATGTATTGATGGATTGAAGTATTGATGAATTGATGAATTGATGCATGCCTGCCTGCGCCGCCCGGCGCAGGCCACTCAACCGGCATCTGATGCGGCGCAACCGCAACAGGCACGGTGTTCGATCCGGAAATGTGGCATAGTGAGGTCTATGAAAGCGCTCAAAAGCCAACTGGCATCAGAAGTTCTTGCCGATCCGGTAGCCCGCAAGCACCTGCGCGAGTTCCTCACCCGCGGTGCCTCGGATGCCGCGCCACGCAGCGAGTTCGAGTTCCGTCGTCCCAACGGCGAAACGGTCAAGATCAGTCCCCGGATCGTCCCAAAGGCCAAAGCCGCCTGAATCGGCAGGCTCTGCCCTTAAATGAACGTAGCCCTGCCTGCGCTCATCGTCTTCCTTGTCCTGCTCCCCGGTTTTATCTTTCGCATCCGCTTCAAACGGGTCGAACGTACATCCCTCGATTTTTCCCCATTTGGTCGCATTGCCGCCGGTGCCGTCATGTCTGCCGCGGTCGCTCACCTGGTATGGCTGGCGCTGGCGTACCTGCTCTTCGGCCAGCAGTTCAATCCCATCGTGCTGATGCAACTGCTGTCCTCCGCTCCCGCCAGCCAGATCGCGGCAGCTGCCGCCGTGGCGAGCGATTTCCAATGGATCGCGGCCTATTTCGTGACGTTGCTGTTTGCGTCGTTCGCGTTTCCCATGCTGCTGCGTGCAGCGATCACGACATACCGGCTCGATCGCGCATCGTCCCCGCTGCGCGCCATGCTGCGCTTTCACGAAGCTCCCTGGTATTACCTGCTCACCGGCGCGGATTTTCCAAAGGAGGAGGCACCGGATTTCGTCATCGTCGCGGCAATCGTCGAGGTCGGCAAGGAAGCCATGCTGTATACCGGCGTGCTGGACAATTTTTACTTCGACGCGGAAGGGCAGCTCGACCGGCTGGTATTGCAGGGCGTGGCCCGCCGGCCGCTGGCGAACGACAAGTCCGATGTCGACGAGGCGGCGGAAACCAGCCGCTTTTATCCGGTCGACGGTGACTCGTTCGTATTGCGCTACAGCGAGATGATCACCCTGAATGTCCAGTACGTGCATCTCGGCTGACGCACTTCACCCGGCCCATCCTGCA
Source organism: Pseudoduganella sp. (assembly GCA_036386715.1). Lineage (GTDB taxonomy): Bacteria > Pseudomonadota > Gammaproteobacteria > Burkholderiales > Burkholderiaceae_D > Rugamonas. The sequence goes on along the minus strand of DASVVD010000830.1, from coordinate 1,266 downwards.
GTCCGTCGCAAATCGTGCAAGGCCTCCGCGCGCCTTGACTATAGTGCAATCGTCCCCGTTGCAATCTAATGTAGACAAAAAGTTCTAGACAAAATTTTCTACATAAATTACTCTGGATTCCACTTCACCAGGAGCCGCGTCATGACCAACAAGGACAGCAGGTCCGCGAATTTCGCTGCAATGACAGCCGCAAGCGCTGCCGCAGGAGGCGTGGCATGAACACAGTGTTCGATACGCTGGTTCCGGCAATGGGCTGGTCGCTGCTGCATTTCTTGTGGCAGGGGCTGCTGATCGGCTGGGCTGCGGCGCTGGCTTTGCACCTGTTGCGCAACGCCCGGCCGCAGGCCCGCTACGCCGTTGCCTGTGCCGCACTGCTGCTGTGCGCGGCGCTGCCTTTGGGCAGCATCGCCTGGCGCGTACAGGAAGCGCTGCAGGCCGGATACGCCATGCCGGTGCCGCTCGATCCACTGCTGGGCATTGTCGGCGCGAACGCGATTCCCGCCGCGCACGTGCCGGTACTGGTCGATGCCGACCGGCTGATATCGTTCGAATACCTGCTGCGCCGGCAGCTCGCCTGGCTGGTGCTGTTGTGGGCCGGCGGCGCCGCGCTGATGACGCTGCGGCTGTCGATGGGCCTGCAGTGGGTACGCCAGCGAACGCTGGCTGGCCACCACCATCCCGATGCCGCGTGGCAGGCGCGGCTGGACCGCCTCGCGCTGCGCCTCGGCATCACGCGGCCGATCCGGCTCGGCGTTTCCGGCGAAGACCTGGAAGGACCGATGACGGCCGGCTGCTGGCACCCGATCGTGCTGCTGCCGGCATCGCTGGTTACCGGCATGCCGCCGCACCTGCTCGAAGCCCTGCTGGCGCATGAACTGGCGCACATCCGGCGCCACGATTACCTCGTGAACCTGGTGCAGAGCGCGATCGAGATCCTGCTGTTCTACCACCCGAGCGTGTGGATGCTGAGCAAACGCATCCGCATCGAACGGGAACAGATCGCCGACGACCTGGCCGCGGACGCGCTCGGCGAGCCGCGGCGCCTGGCCCTGGCATTGTCCGAACTGGACAAGTTCCAGTTTTCCACCTCACATTTCGCCCCTGCGGCACACGGAGGAGACCTCATGTCCCGTATCAAACGCCTGGTGCGCCCCGCGGCGCAACCGCTCAGCTGGAAAATCGCCGCGCCCCTGCTGGGCCTGTGCACCGCCTGCATGATGTTGTATGCCCACGCGCAGCCTGGAGCGCGGACGGCCAGCGTGCCGG
>DASVVD010000829.1:0-11716 GCA_036386715.1 Pseudoduganella sp. | reverse complement strand
CAGGTCAACGCACGGTTGCCCACTAGAGCGACAGCACGCCGGTGATGCCGCCATCGATCAGCAGGTCGGTACCCGTGATGAAGGAGGCGCGTTCCGAGCACAAGAATTCCAGCGCATCGCACACTTCTTGCAACCCACCCTGGCGCCGCAGCGGGGTACGGTCCAGCAAAGCGTATTTTTGCGGGCTGGCGGTGAATTCGCGTTCGCCCATCGGCGTGGCGATCAGCCCCGGCGACAGCGAGACGATGCGGTGGCCGGCCGCACCCCACTCGGGCGCCAGCCGCCGGCACAGCCGGTTCAGGCCATATTTCGATACCATGTAGCTGCGCGGCGCGTCGATCCTGCCTTCCAAGGCAGCGTCCAGCGCGTCGAGCAAGCCGGGTTCCAGCGGGTCGTCGAGCAGCGCGTGCAGGTGGCGCAAATCGCCCGCCAGGTGACCCGCGATCGAGGATACGAATACCCCGACGCCGCGTTGTAATAGCGGCAGCACCTCGCGCGCCACCCGCGCCGCGCCCGGCAGGTTGACCGCCATGATCCGGCGCCAGTCGCCCGCCACCGGCGACAGGGCCACCACGTGCACCAGCGCCGCCAGCGCGCCGCCGGCGGCCAGCTCTGCCACCATGGCGGCCACCGAGTCGTCCCGCGTCACGTCGCAATGGATGGCGGTGGCGGCGATGCCTTCTTGCCTCAGCCGGGCCGCGTGCAGCTGTGCCTGCGCAAGGTCGATATCGGCCAGTACCACGCTGTAGCGCTGGCCCATGCGCCGCGCACAGGCCAGACCCATGCCGCCGCAGCCTCCGACAACCAGTGCGCGCGGCAAATCGGCACGCACCGCGCGGTTGGCATGGCCGGCACCCTCGGGACTGTGCGCCGCCAGCGCCCCCGCCGCGCTCATGGCACGCTCCCGGCACTGCCCAGCATGCCTTCGGCCGACGCCTCATAGTTGAGGGTGCTGCCGACCATGCGCAGCGCCTGGTCGCGACGCTCCGGCTGGAAGCTGTGGCACAGCGCCGGCAGGTTGAGCGCGCCAGCGCTGTACACCAGGTCGTGATCGACCGCGCGGCCGCCGGCGACGAGGATGGCGCGGCGCAGGATCGTGGCGTACTCGGCCGCCTCCAGGTCCATCGCTTCGGTCCACGCGCGAAACCCCGTGTCCAGCGCCTGCCCGGCGAACTGCTGCGGGCCGGTAATGCGGTTGCGGTCGATCTGCCATGCCATCACGGGCCTACCGTCCAGGTTCAGGCACGCACGGGTGCCGCCGAATTTCGGCCGGCCGTCTTCCCAGCGCAGGATTTCCAGGTCATCCACCAGCACTTCGTACCGGCGCGCCGGGCCGCCGCGGCGGATGTGCGCCAGTACCAGCCCGGTCAGGTCGAACACATGCGTACACTGCTCGCGCATCTCGACCAGCGCGCCGATGTCCGATGCCCGAGCCACCAGCGGCTTGCCGACGAGCGCCTGCAGCGGCTCCGCCACCTGCACGCAGGTGGCCCACGGATAGCGCACCGGATCCACCCGCACCGCCGTCACCACCGCGCCGTCATGCTCGACCGTCACGCCGAAATGGTGGAAGTCGTCTTCCACCCAGCCCGTCGCCCGGCCCTCGTCCCGGTTGTCCAGCTCGATCAGGCGGCGCAGGCGTCCGCCCCGTCCGCCAATTGCTTGCTCCGTCATGTTGCTGTCTCCTTTTTATGTCCGCCCCTTGGCGGCAAGTCCTCGCTTGCAGATATTAACATTAATGATTAATATGATTAGACATCAAAGCGCGGTCCAGATCAACTGAGGAGATTACGGTGACGACACAGGCGGCAAAACAGGTACCAGCGAAAGTACCAGCGGAAGAGACAGCGGCAGTACGGGACGGAGGCCGGCGCAAGCGCGACCTGGCGGCATTCTTCAGCCCGCGCAGCGTGGCCATGGTGGGCGCTTCCGAGCGCTCCTCCTGGTCGCACGGCGTGGCCGCCCGCTTCAAGTCCTATGGCTACGAGGGCAAGGTCTACGCAGTGAACCGCAACGGCGTGGATGCACACGGCCACCCGGGCTTCAAGTCCTGCCGCGACATTCCCGAACAGGTCGACTTCGCCTACCTGTTCGTGCCGGCGGAGGTCACGCTGGCCGCCTTGACGGACGCGGCCGATGCAGGCATCCGGCACGTCTCGATCCTCACCTCCGGTTTCGCCGAGATCGGCGAGGCGGGCATCGCCATGCAGGAACAGCTGCTGGCGCTGGCCGAGGAACGCGGCATCACGCTGATGGGACCTAACTCGCTCGGCTTCGCCAACATCTCGAAGCGGCTGATCGCCACGTCGATCCCGACCCGGCTGCCGGTGATCGACGGCAGCGTGGCCCTGGTGTCGCAAAGCGGCGCGGTGGTGGCGGAAATCTGCAAGTTCGCCCACCAGCAAGGCGTGGGACTGAGCTTCGTGGCCGCTACCGGCAACGAAGCGCAAGTGGGCCTGACCGACGTGATCGACTACCTGGTCGACGATCCCGCCACCCGCGTGATCGGCGTGTTCGCCGAATCGATCCGCGATCCGCAGGGCTTCCGGGCCGTGGCGCAGCGCGCCCTGGCGGCACGCAAGCCCATCGTGATCCAGAAAGTCGGCAAGAGCGAAGTCAGCGCGGCCATCGCGCAGGCGCACACCGGCTCGCTGGTGGGCGATGACAAGATCTTCGACGCCGTGTGCCGCCAGTTCGGCGTGGTGCGGGTCGACTCGATCGAGGAACTGGTTTCCACCGCCGACCTGATGTCGCGCATGCCGCCGCTGGCCCAACCGGGTGTGGGCGTGATCTCGGTCTCGGGCGGCGCCTGCGGCATGTTTGCCGACCAGGCCGAAGCGTGCGGCGTGGTATTGCAGCAGTTTACGCCGGAAACCCAGGCGAAACTGAAGGAGGTGCTGCCCGAGTTCGCCTCCAGCCTGAACCCGCTCGACATCACCGGCGGCGTGTTCCGCGAGCCGGAAATCTGGGAAAAGGCACTGCCGGTGGTGGCTGCCGATCCAAGCGTGGGCATGGTTGCCGTCATCAACTTCATGCCGGCCACCCAGCAGGAACTGGTGGGGCTGCGCGAGACGGTCATGGCGATGGGGCGCGGCATTGCCGCCTGCGCCAAGCCGGGCATCGTGGTGCTGCCAACCTCGCAGCCGGTGGGCGACGTGATGGCCGACATCGCCAGGGAAGCCAAGCTGCCCGGCCTGGGCTTCGGCACGCAGCTGACGGTACGCGCCATTGCCGGCCTGGTGCAGTGGTCGGCGCGTGTCAATGGCTGGGAAGCGGCGCAGGCCGATACAGCTGCGGCTGCCGTCACGGCAATCGTGCCCGCCGCGCCGGCCGAACGGCCCCGCTCGGAACGCCAGGTGCTCGATTACCTGGCGTCGCAGGATGTGCCGGTGATTCCCGCGCAGGTGGCGCGCAGCGCCGAGGAGGCGGTGGCGTTTGCCCGCAGCATCGGCGGCAAGCTGGCACTGAAGGTGCTGTCGGCCGACATCCAGCACAAGACCGAGGTCGGCGGCGTGCGGCTGAACGTGGAAGGCGATTCGGCCGTGGCGGCGGCCTGGAACGAGATCGACGGCTCGGCGCGGCGCCACTGCCCGCAGGCGCGGATCGACGGCATCATTGTCTCGCCGATGCGCAGCGGCGGCATCGAACTGTTCGTCGGCACCGCGCGCGATCCGCACTGGGGCCCGGTGCTGGCCGTGGGCCTCGGCGGCGTGTGGGTCGAGGTGCTGGCCGATACGGCCGTGCGGCCCCTGCCGCTCACGCCGGCCGATGTGAAGGAGATGCTGGCTTCGCTGCGCGGTGCCAAACTGCTGCAGGGATTCCGGGGCGGCAAGCCGGCCGACCTGGACGCGGTGGCACGCGCCGTGGCGCGCATCGGCGATGCCGCGCTGGCGCTGGGCGATGACCTGGTCTCGCTGGAAATCAATCCGCTGCTGGTGGACGGCGATCGCGTCGAGGCACTGGACGGCCTGTGCATCTGGAGCCAAGCATGAGGGCCACGCGGCATATCAGCGACGCGGAAGCGGCGCGCATTCCCGTCATCGTCGGCATCGGCGAGGTGACCGAACGCCTGGCGCCGCAGCAGATCGGCCGCGAACCGCTGGCGCTGGTGGCTGAAGCGATCGGGCTGGCCCTGGCCGACAGCGGCGCGGCGGACACTGGCGCCCTGCGCGGCGCCATCGGCGCGCTGGAGCTGGTCAACCAGATGGGCTGGCGCTACGACGACTTGGCCAGCTCGGCGGCGGAAGTTGCCGGCCTGCACACCGCGCGCGCCACCCAGAGCCCGGTGGGCGGCAACATGCCGACCAAGCTGCTGGGCGACCTGGCGGTGCGCATCGCCGCCGGCGAGCTGGCGGCGGGCGTGGTGTGCGGCGTGGAAGCGGCCGCCTCGCTGGCGGCGGCGGCGAAACTGAAGCAGCCGCCGCCCTGGACGCCGCAGCCAGCGGCCGAAGCGCATGTGCGCAGGCCGGATTTCTTTCACCCGGAAGCGCTGCGGCACGAGCTTTTCGCGCCCGCCGATGTGTACCCGTTCTACGACAATGCGCTACGGGCCCACTGGCAGCAGAGCTATGCGCAAGCGCAGGCCGAATCCGGCACGATCGGCGCGCTGATGTCACAGGCAGCCGCAGCCAACCCGCATGCCTGGCTGCCCGCGGCCCGCACCGCGGAGGAAATTGCCGAGCCCACGCCGGCCAACCGCATGGTCAGTCATCCTTATACAAAGTGGATGGTGGCCAATCCCATGGTCAACCAGGCCAGTGCCGTGGTAGTGACCAGCCTGGCATTGGCGCGCCAGCTGGGCATTACCGACGAGAAGCTCGCTTTCGTGTGGAGCGGGGCCGGCGGCGCCGAGCCGCGCGACATCCTCGGGCGCATCTGCTTTACCGCGGCGCCGGCGATGGAAGCGGTGCTGCGCAGGACGCTTTACACGAACGGCATCGATGCGCGCGACCTCGACCTGGTGGAACTGTACAGCTGCTTCCCCAGCGTGCCCAAGCTGGCGCGCCGCACCCTGGGCCTGGGCGCCGACCGCCCGCTGTCGGTGACCGGCGGGCTGGTGTTCTTCGGTGCGCCGGTCAACAATTACATGGGCCACGCGCTGTGCGCCATGGTGCGCGCGTTGCGCGCCGGCCAGGGCAAGACCGGGCTCCTGTACGGCAACGGCGAATATGTCACCAAGCACCATGCGCTGGTATTGGCGGACCGCCCCGCACCGTTCCTGGCGCCGGTGCGCAACCTCGACCTGCAGGCCGAACTCGATGATGCCGTGCGCGGCGTGCCGGCGGTCGAAACGGGCTACAGCGGGCCGTCACGCATCGAAACATACACGGTGCGCTATGGCCGCGACGGCGCGCCCGAGCGCGGCACGGTGATCGCCCGTGCGCCGGGCGGCAAGCGCCACCTGGCGCGCGTGACCGATGCCGCGGCGCTGGCCGCGCTGGTCGCGCCGGATCGCGAAGCCATCGGGCTGGCCGGCCAGGCAAAATTGCACGATGATGGACTCACCTACTGGGAGATCGCATGAATACCGCAGCACTGGAAGTGGCCGAAGAGGTCGTACTTTACGAAAAGGTCGGCGCGCACATTGCCGTGGTCACGCTGAACCGGCCGAAGGCGCGCAACGCCATCAATCCCGAAGTGGCACAGGCCTTGCACCGCCTGCGCGAACAGATCGAAGCCGATGACGAGATCCGCGTGGCGATCCTGGCCGGCAGCGGCGGCGACGTGTTCTGCGCCGGCGCCGACCTGAAGGCGGTGACCGCGGGCCGGCCCGGCGCTTCCGGCATTTCCACCGAGGGCGGCGGCTTCGCCGGCTTCGTCAAGGCGCACCGCGCCAAGCCGTGGATCGCGGCAGTGCGCGGCAAGGCCTTCGGCGGCGGCTTCGAGCTGGCCCTGGCCTGCGACTTGGTGGTGGCGGGGAAAAGCACCCAGTTCGCACTGCCGGAGGCGAAGATCGGCGTGCTGGCGGCCGCCGGCGGCGCATTCCGCATCGCCCAGGCGCTGCCGCGTGCGCTCGCCAATGAAATCCTCGTGACAGGCAAGCCGATCTCGGCCGATTTCGCCCTCGGCCATGGGCTGGTCAACCGCGTGGTGGACGATGCCGACGTGCTCGACGAAGCGCTGCGCCTGGCCGGCGAGATCGCGCAGAACGCGCCGCTGTCGGTGAAGGCGTCGCTCGAACTGGTGCGCGCTGCATCGGAGCTGAACGAGGAAGGCCTGTGGAAATTCAACGATGCCTGGGGCCAGCGCATTATCCGCACCGACGACGCGAAGGAAGGCCCACGGGCCTTCCTGGAAAAACGCGCGCCGCAATGGACCGGACGCTGAGCAGCGCCCCACCCCGCAAGGAGAATGCTTTGGAATACAACACCATCCTGTACGACGTGACGCCGGACCGCGTCGCCACCGTTACCATCAACCGGCCCAAGGCCTACAATTCGTTCACCGTCGAGATGCGGCGCGAATTCGAGCACGTGTGGAACCGCATCAAGGAAGATCCGGCCGTACACGCGGTGGTGCTGCGCGCGGCGCCGGGCAAGGCCTTCTCGACCGGCGCGGACGTCAAGCTGAACACCCCGGCCGTCATCACCGGCTCGGAAAACGTGTGGGACCAGACCGACCCGGGCGAAAGCCTGGGCCCGAAATCGAACCGCCTGTGGAAACCGGTCGTCACCGCCGTGCACGGCCTGTGCTGCGCCGGCGCCTTTTACTGGCTCAACGAAAGCGATATCGTGATCTGCTCGGACGACGCGCAGTTCTTCGATCCGCACGTGTCGTACGGCATGGTGTGCGCGGTTGAACCCATCGGCCTGGCGCGCCGCATTCCGCTGCAGGAAGCACTGCGCATCGCCTTGCTGGGCAATGACGAGCGGGTCAGCGCCGCCACCGCGCTGCGCATCGGCCTGGTGAGCGAAGTGACGGCGCCGGATGCCTTGTGGCAGCGCGCGCACGCGCTGGCCGCGAAGATCGCCGCCAAGCCCACCTCGGTGATCCAGGGCTCGGTACGGGCCATCTGGGAATCGCTGGACCTGCCGCGCAGCACCGCCATTTCCAACGCCCTCAAATATTGCCAGCTGGGTTACAACCTGGACGTGCCGGACGTGGCCGAACTGGCGAAGCTGTCGCGCGACTACGAGATACGGTGATGGGCTACCCTCCCTCCCCGCCGGCCGATCACCCGATGCTGCCGGCCGATACCTTCAAGGGCCAGGTGGCATTGGTCACGGGCGGCGCCAGCGGCATCGGCCAGGCCATGGCGCTGGGCCTGGCGCGCTGCGGCGCCTCGGTCGCCATCATGAGCCGCAACCCGGACAACCTCGGCAACGGCCTGGACGTGCTGCGCCAGGCCGGCGCCCACGCCATCGCCGTGTCGGCCGACGTGCGCGACCGCGCACAGGTGGCCGCCGCCTTCGACCAGGTCGAGGCGCAGCTGGGCCCGGTCGACATGCTGCTCAATAACGCCGGCGCCAATTTTCCGGCGCTGGCCGAAAGCCTGTCGGTAAACGCCTGGCGTTCGATCCTGCAGATCGTGCTGGACGGGACGTTCTTCTGCAGCCAGGAATTCCACCGGCGCCGGGTCGCGGCTGGAATGCCGGGCGTCATCGTTAACAACGGCGCCACCTACGCGTGGACCGGTTTTCCTGGCGACGCTCATGCCTGCGCGGCCAAGGCCGCGACACTGAACCTGACCCAGACCCTGGCGGCGGAATGGGCGCCGGATGGCATCCGCGTCAACACCATCGTGGCCGGCTTCTACCCACATGACAAGATCCGCGACGACGACAATGTGCTCGGCAGCGTCACGCCGGCGGGCCGCTGCGGCCAGATGCAGGAGCTGGGCTGGGCCGCCGCGTTCCTGTGCTCGCCGTTTGCCGGTTTCGTCACCGGCCTGAACTACACTGTCGACGGCGCCGAATGGCTGCGCCGCGGCCCGCTGATGCCCGATTTCGTGGCCCCGCGCGAACGCGCGGAACTCTGGTAAAAGGACTGTCATGGCATTGCCCTCCTCCCTGCCCGCCGGCACCCGCATGCTGGCGGCCGATACCTTCGCTTCCGACGTGGTGCTGGTCACCGAGGCCGGTGGCACACTGGCCATGGCCGCTGCCGTCGAATTCGCCCGCGCCGGCGCCCGCGTGGCGCTTACTTTCCGGCCGGACGGGTCCGCTCCAGATTTGACGACGCTGCGCGAACTGGCGCCACGCGCGCTATGCCTGCCATGCGATGCCAGTGACGCCGCCGCAGTGGCATCCCTCTTCGACACGGTGACGGCAGAACTGGGGCCGGTCAGCATCCTGCTGAACCACCACGGTGCCGCCAGCATGGCCGCCGCCGAGCACCTGCCGCTGCAGGACTGGCATCGCGCCACCAGCCGCGTGCTCGATGCCGCCTTCGTCTGCAGCACCGAGTTCGCGCGCCGCCGCATCGCGGCGCGCGCCGGCGGCGCCATCCTCAACCTGGTCGACACCATGGCCTGGAACGGCGGCCCGGCACTGGCCCACGCCGCCACCGCGTCGGCCGCGGTGCTCAACCTCACCAAAACCCTGGCGGTGGAATGGGGGCCGGACAATATCCGCGTCAACGCCATTGCGCCCGGACCGTTCGCGCGCGACGGCAGCGCGGGCGAGCTGCTGGCACGGACGCAAGGGCGTGACCGCGCGCGCACATTGCCGGCGATGCGGCTCGGCGAACCGCAGGAATTTGGCTGGACCGCCACGTTCCTGTGCTCGCGCTACAGCGCCTACACGTCCGGCGCGGTGTTCGTCATCGATGGCGGCGAGTACCTGCGGCGCAGCCTGAGCGGCGCGCCGTTCGTGGCGCCGCGCGACCTGGCCGCGGCGGTCGCTTGCACATGATTGCGCCAGCCGACTTTTTGCTGACCGGGCAGGTTGCCTTCATCACCGGCGGCGCACTGGGCATCGGCGCCGGCATCGCGGCCGGCTACGCCGCGTTCGGCGCAGACGTGGTGCTGGCCGATATCGACCTGGCGCAGGCCGAACGGACCGCGCGGCGGATCGCCGGCGATACCGGGCGCCAGGCCATCGCCATCGCCTGCGACGTCAGCGATCCGGCACAGATCCGCGCTGCCGTGGCGCAGACGCTGGAGCGCTTCGGCCGCCTCGACCTCCTCGTCAACAATGCCGCCGGAGTGCGCCCCGCGCCCTTCCTCGACCTGTCGGACCGCTCGCGCGAGCGCCATTTGCAGATCAACCTGGTGAACCTGTTCACGGCCACCGATGCGGCCGTGCGTGCGATGATCGAGGGCGGGCGTGGCGGCTCGGTGCTCAATATCGCCAGCATCGAAGCGCAGCGCGCGGCCCCCAACTTTGCCGTATATGGCGCCTGCAAGGCAGCGATGCTGAGCCTGACGCAAACACTGGCGCTGGAACTGGCCGAACACGGCATCCGCGTCAACGCGCTGACGCCCGATCACATCGCCACCGAAGGCATGGCCCGCATGGGCGGCCAGGCGCCGGAACTGGTCGAGGCGCGCCGCCGCTACGTGCCGCTGGGCCGCGACGGCGCGGCGGACGACTGCGCCGGCGCCGCCGTCTTCCTGGCCTCGCCGGCCGCAGCCTACATTACAGGCGCCGTGCTCGGCATCGATGGCGGCACCCGGGGGGCCAGCGGCTGGGTCCGTGGCAAAAAGGGCAACTGGACGGTGATCGACAGCTAATCATATATATCTTTACATTCATTATTGTGTATGTGAGAATTCATTTCAGCCGCAACTGCCAGAATTCATCGCCATGCATCCAGGCGAAAACCAACGAGCACCAGGAGACCGACATGTCACGCTTCATCTTCAGCGCCGATTCCCATATCAGCGAACCGGCCAAGATCTACCTCGAGAAATTGCCTTCGTCCATGCACCACCTGGCGCTGCGCACCGAGAAGCAGGAAAAGACCTTCATGGTCAAGATGGGCGATACCGTCCTGCTGAAACTGCAACTGGGCGACGGCTTTGCCGGCTCGCCGCGCCATGGCTCGAACGACCTGGCGCTGCGCCGCAAGGACATGGAAATGGATGGCATCGACGCCGAAGTATTGTTCCCCAACCTGGCCCTGATGCTGTACAACATTCCCGACTGGGAAATCGAACTGGCCACCGCGCAAATCTACAACGACTGGTGCATCGAGCACGTCAAGGACCACCGCGAAGTGTTCGTGCCCACCGCGGTCCTGCCGGTCGGCAAGCTGACGGAAACGCTGGCGGAATTCAGGCGCGTGGCCGCGCTCGGCTACACGGCCGTGATGCTGCCGGTGGTCACCCCGGCCGGCGTGCCGCGCTATAACAGCGAAGAGTGGGATCCGATCTTTGCCTTTGCCGCCGCCGCGCAGATCCCGCTGATCTACCACACCGGCACCGGCCTGGCCGACGTGGTGGTCGAGCGCGGCCCGGGCGCCGCCATCTTCAACTACACGCGGCAGATCAACGATGCCATGGATACGTTCAGCCTGCTTATCGCCGGCGGCGTGCTGGACCGCAACCCCGGCGCCAAGGTGGTGACCATCGAATCGGGCGCCTCCTGGCTGGGCGCGCTGGGCGAACGCATGGACGAAGTGGCGCGCGCCCACGATTTCTATGTCCGTCCGAAACTGTCGCGCCCACCGAGCCAGATCATCCGCGACCAGATGGCCTGCTCTTTCCAGTACGACCGCGCTGCGATCATGTCGCGCCAGGTCACCGGCACCCAGGCGCTGCTGTGGGCTTCCGACTACCCCCATATGGAAGGTACCTTCCCGAATTCGCGCGACGTGCTGGCCAAGCTGTTCGACGGCATCGACATCAGCGAGGAAGAAAAGGATGCGATCCTGGGTGGCAACGCGGCGCGCCTGTTCCGGCTGCACGAAGCTGTCCCGGCCTGACGCGCGGAAGCGAGCCCATGCCCTTCGCCGACGTCAACGATGTTTCGCTGTTCTACACCGATGAAGGCGGCGGGCCGGCCATCCTGTTCGTTCATGGCTGGGCCTGCGACTCGCACGACTGGAGCTGGCAGTTGCCCTATTTTGGCGCGAAGTACCGTGTCATCGCCGCGGACAACCGCGGGCATGGCCGGTCGACGGTGCCGGCCGGCGGCTATACGCCGCAGCAGTTCGCCGCCGACCTGGCGGCACTGATCCGCCAGCGCGAAGCCGGTCCCGTCATCGCCGTGGGCCACTCGCTGGGCGGTGTGATCGTCAATCTCGTGGCGGTAGAGCATCCGGAACTGGTGCGCGGCGTGGTAGCCATCGATCCGGCTTATGGCGTGGACGCAAAGGCCCAGCGCGGCATCGACGCCACGATCGCGGCGCTCGCCACGCCGGAGGGTGCGGTCGCTGCCGCCAACGGGTTCGTCAGGATGTCGACCGATGCCACGCCCGCGTTCCTGAAGACGTGGCACCGTCGCCGCGCGCTCGGCGCGCCCCGTCATGTGCTGGCGCAAACCTTCATCAATATCTATGACGGTCCCGGGCAGGTGGGCCGCCGCGACGCCACGGAGGCCCTGCTGGCGCGCCGCAGGATACCATTCCTGACGATGTACATGGGGCGGCGCTACGAGTGCGCGGCATGGGAGCGGCAGTTCTGCACCCTGCCGGCGGACCAGGTCGAGTGCCTCGACAGCGGGCACTGGCCGCACCAGGAAATGCCGGAACGGGTCAATGCATTGATCGACGCCTGGATCGGCAAGCTGCCGCCCCCGGACTAGGAGTCTGCGCGGCAGAAGGGTTTCTGCCG
>DASVVD010000828.1:0-2628 GCA_036386715.1 Pseudoduganella sp. | reverse complement strand
GGTCGACCTCGCAGTAGCGGCTGGGCAGCAGGTAGCTCAATACCCCGTCGGGCAGGTTGTGCACTTCCTCGAACGGCGCGCCGGGCGCGACATCGATGGCGTCGGCCGTCATCACATCGGCCGAGGTACGGACCGAAAATTCCCCCGGCGGCGCCACCAGCCGCTGGCACAGGTTGCCATATGCATCGGTGGTTTCACGCACGGGCACGCTTGGCGACAGCGCATAGGTTTCACGCGCCACCCATTGCTGGGCACCGCTGCGCGGGCGCAGCATCAGGATGAAAGGCGTCGGGCTCGCCATGATGAAATCGAGATCGCAGCCGATACGCAACCACATGGACACGCTCACTTTTCAAGTTGATAAAATTGCACCATTAAAGTGCATAAGTTGTCATTATCCTCATATTGGTGCAGTGCGTCATAATTTAGTGCGTTCCCTGGACCACATCAGTGCCTCTCAAACATTGTTTTCCGCCATGGCCGGCAACAGGAAATCGCTGCTGATGCCATTGCCCAGTTGCTCGATCGAGGCCAGGAATGCCGTCAGGAACTCATGCAGGCCTTCCTCGAGAATGTCGTCGATCAGGGCCAGCTTCAGTTTCGCGTGCAGCTTCCCGGCCAGCCGTTCGGTTTCGTGCGATACGTCGTTGCGCACTTCCGCCAGGTTGGCGACCACGGCGGCCATGCAGGCCACCAGCGAGCGCGGCATTTTCGCTTCCAGTATCAGCAGCGCGGCCACCCGCGTCGGCGTGATGGCGTCGCGGTAGACCTTGCGGTAGGTCTCGAACGCGGATACCGAGCGCAGCAGCGCCGCCAGGTAATAGAACTCGCCCTGCGCCCCGGCCTGGATCGTATCGGTTGCCAGGAACTTGAATTTCACGTCGAGGATGCGCGCCGTATTGTCGGCCCGTTCGAGGAAGGTGCCGAGGCGGATGAAGTTGAACGCCTCATCCTGGAACATGGTGCCGAGCGTGACGCCGCGCGACAGGTGCGAGCGGTGCTTGACCCATTCCAGGAACTGGCCGGGATGGTGCTCGAAGGTGCCGCTCCTGAGGTGCTGCTGCAACTCGAGCCACGTGGTGTTCTCGGTTTCCCAGACTTCGGTGGTCAGCGTGCCGCGCACGGCGCGCGCGTTCTCGCGCGCGCCCGTCAGGCAGCTGGCGATCGACGATGGATTGTCCGGGTCGCGCACCATGAAGTCGAGCACCTCGCGCTGGGTCAGCGCATTGTATTTCGCCTCGAATTGCTCTTCCAGCTCGGAGACGCCCAGCATGGTCCGCCAGCCCTGCTGCAGGGCACGCGGCGATTGCGGCATCAGCGAGTACTGCAACCGGACATCGAGCATGCGGGCGGTATTTTCCGCCCGTTCGGTGTAGCGGGCCATCCAGAACAAATGATCTGCGGTGCGGCTCAACATGCTAGTTCTCCAATATCCAGGTGTCCTTGGTTCCGCCGCCCTGCGACGAATTGACCACCAGCGATCCTTCCTGCAACGCCACGCGGGTCAGCCCGCCCGGCACCATCGACACCTTCTTGCCGGACAACACGAACGGGCGTAAATCGATATGGCGCGGCGCAATGCCCGCCTCGACATAGGTCGGGCAGGCCGACAGCGCCAGCGTGGGCTGGGCAATGTAGCCGGCCGGATTGGCCAGCAGGCGCAGGCGGAACGCCTCGATCTCGGCGCTCGTCGAGGCCGGCCCGACCAGCATGCCGTAGCCGCCGGCACCGTGCACCTCCTTGACCACCAGCTCGGGCAGGTGCGCCAGCGTATAGGCCAGGTCCTCCTTCTTCCTGCACTGGTAGGTGGGCACGTTGTTGAGGATCGGCTTTTCGCCCAGGTAGAACTCGATCATGTCCGGCACATACGGGTAGATCGACTTGTCGTCGGCAACGCCGGTGCCGATGGCATTGGCCAGGCCGACCTGGCCGGCGCGCACCGCCTCGAGCAGGCCGGGCACGCCCAGCGTGGACTCGGCGCGGAATGCACGCGGGTCGAGATAATCGTCGTCGATCCGGCGATAGATCACGTCGACCCGCTTCGGGCCGCGCGTGGTGCGCATGTAGACGGTGTCGTCCTTGACATACAGGTCCTGTCCCTGCACCAGCGAAACGCCCATCTGCTGGGCCAGGAAAGCATGCTCGAAATAGGCCGAATTGTGCATGCCGGGCGTCAGCACGACGACGGTCGGATCGTTGATGCCGCGCGGCGCCACGGTGCGCAGGTTGTCGAGCAGCAGGTCGGGATAATGGTCCACCGGCGCCACCCGGTTGCTGGCGAACAGCGCAGGGAACAGCCGCATCATCATCTTGCGGTTTTCCAGCATGTAGGAAACGCCGGACGGTACACGCAGATTGTCCTCCAGGACGTAGAAATCGCCCTCGCCGGCACGCACGATATCGACCCCGGCAATGTGGGCATAGATATCGCACGGCACATCGACGCCCTGCATGGCCGGCCGGTACTGCGCATTGTCCAGCACCTGCTGGCGCGGGATGATGCCGGCCTGGAGGATTTCCTGGTCATGGTAGACATCGTGCAGGAAGCGGTTCAGCGCGGTAACGCGCTGGACCAGGCCCGCCTGCAGCCGCGCCCATTCGTCGGCATTGATCACGCGCGGAATGATA
>DASVVD010000827.1:0-10510 GCA_036386715.1 Pseudoduganella sp. | reverse complement strand
CGTACAGCGCATCGGCGCGCACCAGGCGCCATTCGCCGGTCAGCGTGTCGACCACCACCTCGGCCACCGCTGCACCGTAGGCATAGTACGAGAACGGGTTGCCGTTCATCGACTTCGGATCCCACGACAGGTGCGGCGTGGCATAGAAGCCGTCCGACCACAGTTGCACGCGTGCCAGGTAGGCCTGCGCCACCAGCGTGGCGAAGCGGATGGACTCGCCGTTGACGTGCACATGGTCGTCATGGAACCTGACGGCGGAAGCTTCGCCGCCATGCCGCGTCACGGCGAACGCAGCCAGCCGCTCCTTGATCTGGCGCGCCGCATCCTGCGCGGCCTTGCCGTTCAGGTCCGCGCCGGTGGATGCCGCGGTGGCCGACGTGTTGGCGACCTTGCTGGTATCGGTGGCGGTGATGCGCACGTGGCTCAGGTCCAGGCCCAGTTCGTGCGCCACCACCTGCATGACCTTGGTGTTGACGCCCTGGCCCATCTCGGTGCCGCCATGGTTGACCAGCACCGAGCCGTCGACGTACACGTGCACCAGCGCACCGGCCTGGTTCAGGTGGGTCACGTTGAAGGCGATGCCGAACTTGAGCGGCGTGAACGCCAGGCCCTTCTTCAGCACCGGGCTGGTGGCGTTGAACCGTTCCACCGCCTCGCGGCGGGCGCGGTATTCGCTGGACGCTTCCAGCTGCGCCGTCAGTGCCGGCAGCACGTTGCCTTCCACGCGCTGGCCGTAGGGCGTGGTGTTGCGTTCCTCGATGCCGTAGAAATTCAGGCGGCGGATGTCCAGCGCATCCTTGCCCAGCTCGCGGGCGATCTCGTCGATGATGTATTCGATCGCGATCGCGCCCTGCGGGCCGCCGAAGCCGCGGAACGCGGTGTTCGACTGGGTGTTGGTCTTGCCGGCGGCGGCGCGGATATCGGCATCCGACAGGTAGTAGCAGTTGTCGAAGTGGCAGATGGCGCGGGTGGCGACAGGGCCGGACAGGTCGGCCGAGTAGCCGGCGCGGGACGTCATGTCCACTTTCGCGGCGATGATGCGGCCTTCGTCGTCGTAGCCCACTTCGTATTCATAATAGAAGCAGTGGCGCTTGCCGGTGACGATCATGTCGTCGTCGCGGTCGGCGCGCAGCTTGACCGGCACCTTCAGCTTGAACGCGGCCAGCGAGGCGGCCACCGCCCACAGCGCCGACTGCGATTCCTTGCCGCCGAAGCCGCCGCCCATGCGGCGGCACTCGACCTGGATGTTGTGCGAATGCAGGCCCAGCGCATGCGCGACCACGTGTAGCATCTCGCTCGGGTGCTGGGTGGAGCACTGCAGGAAGATGCCGCGGTTTT
Organism: Pseudoduganella sp.; assembly: GCA_036386715.1. GTDB lineage: Bacteria > Pseudomonadota > Gammaproteobacteria > Burkholderiales > Burkholderiaceae_D > Rugamonas. The sequence continues at coordinate 9,172 of DASVVD010000827.1, read as the reverse complement.
CCTTCGGGATCGCGTACGAGATCTGCCCTTCCAGGTAGAACTGCTCCTGGCCGCCGACGAACAGTTCGCCTTTTACAACGCGGCTGGCGCGCTCGAACGCCGCTTTCGCATCGCCCCGCTCCAGCCTCATCGGCGGCAGCACGTAGGAACCGGCGGCTTTTGCTTCCTGCGGCGTGAAGATGGCCGGCAGTTCGTCATACGTGATGACGGCCTTGCGCGCGGCGCGGCGCGCGTTGGTGTGCGTGTCGGCGACCACGATGAAGATCGGCTGGCCCACATACTGCACCAGGCCGGGCGACAGGACCGGATCGTCGTGGATGATCGGGCCGCAATCGTTGACGCCCGGGATATCCTTGGCGGTGAACACGGCGACGACACCCGGCGATGCCTTCACCGGCTCCAGGTCCATGGCCGTGATGTTGGCGTGCGCCTTGGTCGACAGGCCCAGCGCGGCGTGCAGCGTGCCATGCAGCTCGGGAATGTCGTCGGTATAGGTGGCCTGGCCCAGCACGTGCAGCTCGGCCGATTCATGCTTGCGCGACAGGCCCACACCGGACCAGGCGGCGGCCTTCAGTTCGGGGATGGCGGGATGGTTCATGGTGTCTCCTCAGGCGGCAAAGGCGTTGACGTCGGCGGCCGCCAGCGGCGCCTCGAGTCGGGTTTCGAACCAGAAGCGGCGCAGCAGGTTCTGCGCGGTGCGCATCCGGTAGGTGGCGGAAGCGCGCATGTCGGACAGCGGCGCGTAATCCTGCGCCAGCGCGGCAACCGCGTCGACCAGCGCCGCGTTATTCCACTCGCGGCCGTTCAGCGCGGCTTCGGCCAGGGCGGCGCGCTTGGGCGTGCCGGCCATGCCGCCGAACGCGATGCGCGCGTTCTTGACGATGGCGCCGTCCAGTTCAAAGGCGAAGGCGGCGCAGACGGCCGAGATATCCTGGTCGAAGCGCTTGGCCAGCTTGTAGGTGCGGAAGGCCACGTTGGCGCGCGGCAGCGGCACGCGCACGGCGCGCACGAATTCGCCCGGCCGCATGTCCTTCTTCATGTAGTCGAGGTAGAACGCGTCCATCGGCAGCGTGCGGTCACCCTCGGCGCTGTGCAGCACCACTTCGCTGCCCAGGGCGATCATCCATGGCATCGAGTCGCCGATCGGCGAGCCGTTGGCGACGTTGCCGCCCAGCGTGCCGGCATTGCGGATCGGCAGCGAAGCGAAACGCTGGCGCAGTTCGCCCAGCTCGTCCGGATAGTGCTTGCACAGTTCGGTGTAGGCGTCTTCCAGCGAGACGCCGGCGCCGATTTCCAGCATGCCGCCGTCGAGCGACACGCTCTTGAGCGCGTCGACGTGGCCGAGATAGACGATGTCGGCCAGCACGCGCATCTGCTTGGTAACCCACAGGCCCACGTCGGTGGAGCCGGCCAGCAGCGTGGCGGCGGGACGCTCGGCGCGCAGCTGCGCCAGTTCGGCCAGCGTGCGCGGGGCGTGGAAGGTCTGGCCGTTGGCGGCATAGGTGGACAGCTTGTCGCGCTTGAGGGCCTGCAGTTGCGCGGCCAGGCCGGTGGTGTCGAAACTCACGGACGGCAGCTCCACCATGCGGCGCGCGGCGTCGATGATCGGGCGGTAGCCGGTGCAGCGGCACAGGTTGCCGGAAAGGCAATCGTCGATTTCCTTGCGGCCGGGCGTGCGCCCTTCGACCTTGAGGTACATGCCCCACAGCGACATGGCGAAACCGGGCGTACAGAAACCGCATTGGGAACCGTGGCATTCGACCAGCGCCTGCTGCACCGGGTGCAGGTCGCCATTCGGCTGTTGCAGGTCTTCCACGGTGAACAGCGCCTTGCCGTCCAGGGTGGGTGTCAGCTGGATGCAGGAATTGACGGCCTTCAGTTCGACATTGCCGTCGACCAAGGTGCCGACGACAACGGTGCAGGCGCCGCAGTCGCCTTCGGCACAGCCTTCCTTGGTGCCGGTGCAATGCAGGTCTTCGCGCAGGTGCTGGAGCACCGTCTGCGTGGTATCGGCGCCTTGCACTTCGTGCACGGCACCGCGGAAGTAAAAGCGGATCGGTTCGGACATGTTGGCCTCGCGGTGGTATCAGTTTGTAAGACTAACACCCGCGCGGCCTACTCACCTATACGCCATCGCTGATGAGCCTTATCAGTAATAGCGCATGAAACGACTTCCCGGCCGGTACCGTTATCGGCATGTCAAGGCTTGGCGGCTTGCCGGTCGTGGAACTCGAAACGGGCCCGGTCTTTCGGATCGTAGGCGCCGGACTGCGCGTCGAGCCGCATCACGTTCGCACCCGGCTGCGTGATGCGCGGCCAGGCCGGCAGGCCCGCGCCGTTCGGGTCGCCCTGCCGGATGAAGTTGGCAAAGTAGGCCTGCATCGTGCGGGACACGGCGCGGTCCTCGTCGGTCCAGGCATACACCTTGTTGCCGTCCAGGTTGCCCATCGCGTATTCGATCTCGGCCGAATGCGCGGCGCCGGTGGCGGCCGGCTGGCCGTCGACGGTGGCCGGGCGCGGGCGCGAGTAGTAATAACGCCACGTCGGCGCCGCCTTCGCATGCAGGTCGATCCACTTCCAGGTGCCGTGGACGATCCAGCGGTCGCTCGACAGATCGCGCGCGGCCTCGGCCACGTCGTAGTCATACACGCGGGCGGCCTCGGCAAGAGCGGCGGGATCGGCGCCATAGAATTTTTGCAACACGGCCTGGAAGCGCTCGGGCGTCGGTTCCTGGTTGTCCAGGATCGCCCCGGCATGCATTTCCTGCGAGTTCCAGCCGGCCAGCAGCGGCACGTGCGCCTGGCGGCCCTGGGTATAGCTGTCCAGCGGGGCGCGGTCGAGCACGTGGCCGTCGGTGACGATGCCGAAGCGCGGCGCACCCGGTTTGCCCTGCGCCGCGAGCAGCGTTTCGGCCGGCGCCGCGCGCAGGGCCTTCAGCGTGGCGAAGCCCAGGCCCTGGGCGAACGCCGCGCCCTGCCCCGCCGCTTCGGCCAGCGGCGGCGCGCCGCGCCCGCCCAGCACGGAACCGCTTTCACCGATCGCCCGGGCAAACAGGCCCTTCGACATCGGCATGATCATCTGCGCGCTGACCGAATACGAGCCGGCCGATTCGCCGGCGATCGTCACCTGTGCCGGATCGCCGCCGAAGGCCGCGATGTTCTTCCTGACCCATGCCAGGGCGGCCGCCTGGTCCATCAGGCCGTAGTTGCCCGACGCATTATTTTTGCTCGCGGCCGTCAGTTCCGGGTGCGCCAGGAAGCCGAACACGCCGAGCCGGTAGTTGATCGTCAGCGCCACGATGCCCTGCCTGGCCATCGCCGCGCCTTCATAGCGGGGCTCCGAGCCGTCGCCGGTGACCAGGCCGCCGCCGTGGATATACACCAGCACCGGCAGCTTCTTCGCACCGGCCGTCGCCGGCGCCCACACGTTCAGGTACAGGCAGTCCTCGGACTGGCCGGGCGAGCGGAACACCATGTCGGAAAACAGTGGCAGCTGCATGCAGCGGCTGCCGAACTCGCCCGCCTGGCGCACGCCCTGCCACGGCCGCACCGGCTGCGGCGCCTGCCAGCGCAGTTCACCGACGGGCGGCGCGGCGAAAGGAATGCCCTTGAACGCGCGCACGCCATCCTCGACGCGGCCTTCGATGCGGCCGCCTTCGATCTTGACCGTGGTCAGCGGAGCGGCCCCCTGGGCCACGGTGGCTGCGGCGGCCAGCAGGATGCCGGCGGATGCTGTTTTCATCATGTTGTCTCGTTTGTTGTAGTGGTGGTGGGGTTAAGGACGGCGCACGGCAGGGCTGCGGCCATATTCCTGGACCAGCCGCGCCAGCAGGTAGATGCGTGGCGCGATGCTGTCCACTTCGGCGTATTCGTCGGCGGTGTGGATGCCGCCGCCAACGATGCCCAGGCCGTCGAGCGTGGGCAGGCCGGCGGCGAAGACCAGGCTGGCATCGGCCGCGCCGCCGCTGCTTTCCAGCGTCAGCTTGCGACCGATCTCGGCGTAGACCGCCGTGGCTTTCTGCGCCAGCCCATCGGTCACCGGGCTGGCGGCCATCGGCGGGAAGCCCCGCTTCAGTACCACCGCCACCTTGGCGTCCGGCACCAGCTGGTTGGCGGCGAGCCGGCGCAGGTCGCGTTCGACGCGGTCGAATTCGTCCGGCGTCTTCACGCGCACGTCCGCCGTGGCCTTTGCATGGTCGGGGATCACGTTGCTGCGGTCGCCGCCCTGGATGACGGTCCAGCTGACGGTGGTCTCTTTTGCATCGTCGCCGAGACGGGACAGCTGCACGACCTGGTGCGCCGCTTCCAGTGCCGCGTTGACGCCCTGCTTCGGCGCCACGCCGGCATGCGAAGCCTTGCCCGCAACGTCCAGCTCGATCTCGCCGCTGCCCTTGCGCGCCACCACCAGGCCATCGGCCGCCCGGCCCGGTTCGAGGTTGAAGGCCACGTCGTGCTCGCGCGCCAGCCGGTCGATCAGCGCGCGGGTGCCTTCGGAGCCGGTTTCCTCGTTGGTATTGAGCAGGATGGTGAGCTTGCCGAAATCCTGTTCACCCAGCAGCCCCGCCGCATGGACGGCGACGACGATGCCGCCCTTGTCGTCCATGATGCCGGGGCCATAGGCGCGCCGGCCCTCGACCCGGAACGGGCGCTTCGCGGCGGTGCCGTCGGCGAACACGGTATCGAGGTGGGCAACGAGCAGCACGCGGCCCTTGCCGGTCCCGGTGCGGGTGGCCACCAGGTTGTGGCCGGCCGCCGGCGTGGCCGGCAGCTTCTCGATGCGGAATCCCTGCCGCGCCAGCTCGGCCGCGGCGATGGCGCCGACCGCATCGAGCCCCTTCGCATTGAAGGTGCCGGAGTCGATGTTGACGAGCTTTTCCAGCAGCGCCAGCGCGGCCGGCTGCTGCGCCTGCGCCGCTTTCAGCAGCGCCGGAGTGCCCGGTGTTTCCAGCGTTGCCGCCGGTGTTGTTGCCATTGTTGCCAGTGTTGCCAATGCCAGCGAAACGCCGGCGGCCAGTTTGCGCATATGATGCCTCCCCGATAACAGCTTCGATCATAGCCCAGTGTGCTCGCCCACGTGCGACAGTGTCGAGCTCGTGTCCACCATGGGGTCAACCCCGAAATCGGACACGAGCTCGACCGCATTAATGTTGAGCCCGTGTCCGAAAACGGGGTTGACCCCAAGGTGGACACAGGCTGAGCTGTCGCCATCGGGTTGCAGCCGGTACCTCATTCCCGTAGAATTTGCAGCTCTGCGGCCGCATTTGCCGCGATACCTTCCCAAGCCTTGGACAACATTCCCTTATGGGTGCAGCTGCTTGCACTCGCCTGCCTGATCTTCCTGTCGGCCTTTTTTGCGATGGCTGAAACCGCCCTGATGGCGGCCAACCGCTTCCGTTTGCGCCACGAGGCGAAACGGGGCAGCCGCCGGGCGATCGCCACGCTGTGGCTCCTGGAACGCACCGAGCGCCTGCTGTCGCTGGTGCTGATCGCCAACACCCTCCTCAACGCGATGGCGATCGCGCTGGTGACGGCGATCGCCATCAACCGCTTCGGGCTGGAAGAGCACGTGATCCTGATCTCGACCGGTGCCGTGGTATTCATGCTCATCGTGGTGGCCGAGATTGCGCCGAAAATCATCGGCGCCCGCTATGCCGACCAGGTCGTGCTGCCCGCCAGCCTGGTGCTGCGGCCGCTGCTGCGCGCCGCCAGGCCGCTGATCTGGTTCGTCAACCTGTTCGTCGAGACGCTGCTGCGCGTATTCCGCGTCAAACCGGCCGGCAATCCGCACGAATCCGGCCTGTCCGCGGACGAACTGCGCTCGGTGCTGCTCGAGGCGGGCAACTTCATCCCGGAGAAACACCGCAGCATCCTGCTCAACCTGTTCGACCTGGACAAGATCTCGGTGGAAGACGTGATGACGCCGCGCGCCCGGATCGAGGCGCTCAACCTGGCCGTCTCGGTCGACGAGATCCGCCAGCAGCTGACCACCTGCTATCACAACAAGCTGCCCGTCTACGATGGCGAGATCAACCAGATGCTCGGCATCCTGCACGTGCGCAAGGCGGTCGCGCTGCTCAACGAGGAAGACGAGCTGACCGTGGAACACTTCCGCGCGCTGCTTTCCGAGCCCTATTTCATCCCGCAGGACACGGCCGTCTTCGCGCAGCTGCAGAATTTCCAGGAACTGCGCGAACGGCTGGCGATCATCGTCGACGAGTATGGCGAGGTGCAGGGTCTGGTCACGCTCGACGACATCATCGAGGAAATGATCGGCGACTTCACCACGTCGACGCCGTCGGCCGCCCGCGCCGACACCTTCGGCTGGGACAACGCTGCCACCTGCCTGCTGGAGGGCACCACCGCGCTGCGCGACATCAACAAGCGGCTGGGGCTAAACTTTCCGCTGGACGGTCCGAAAACCCTGAACGGACTGCTGCTGGAATACCTGCAGGATATCCCGGACGCGCCGGTCAGCATGCGGATTGGCGATTGCATCATAGAGGTTGTTCAGATGCAAAACCAGCGCGTGAAAGTCGCCAAATTACGACAGCTGGCCGCGTAACAGCGCTTTACAAAAGTAATGCCCGCAGGCATCATCGCTTGATCGTCCGCACCTTTTGCGTGCACGGTGCGTAGTTCCATGGCGTTTTCATTGCGGTTTCATTGCAGTTTCCATCCCGGTTTGCATTTATGGCAGCAGTCCAACCCACGACGGCACCAGGCGCTCCCATGCCGGGACTGGCACGGGCCCTGCTGCAGGCCGGCCGCCTGACGGCCGCGCAGGCCGATGCGCTGCACAGGCGCGCGAACGCGGAAAAACAGCCGTTCATCGACGTGCTGCTCGGCAGCGGCGTGATCGGCGCGCGCGACCTGGCGGCCTTCTGCGCCGAAACGTTCGCCTACCCGATGCTGGACCTGCACGCGGTCAACGTGGCCGCCCTGCCGCGCAAGATCATCGACGAAAAGCTGATGCAGAGCGGGCGCGTGGTGGCGCTGGCCAGGCGCGGCAACAAGATGTCGGTGGCGATTTCCGACCCCACCAATACCGGGGCGCTGGACCAGATCAAATTCCAGACCGAATCGTCGGTGGAGCCGGTGATCGTGCCGCACGACGCGCTGCTGCGCCTGCTGCAGGAACTGGGCAAGAACAGCGAACAGCTGATGGGCGAGCTGGCCGGCGAGGACAGCGAGATCCAGTTCGCCGAAGAGGGCGAGACGCCGGCCGCGGAGGCGCCGTCGACCGATATCGAGGATGCGCCGATCGTGCGTTTCCTGAACAAGATGCTGATCGATGCCGTCAACATGGGGGCATCGGACCTTCACTTCGAGCCGTTCGAGAAGTTCTACCGCATCCGTTTCCGGGTCGACGGCGTGCTGGTCGAGCATGCGCAGCCGCCGATCGCGATCAAGGACAAGCTGGTGTCGCGCATCAAGGTGCTGGCCCGGCTGGACATCTCGGAAAAGCGCGTGCCGCAGGACGGCCGCATGCGCCTGATCGTGTCGCCCACGAAGACGCTCGACCTGCGCATCTCCACGCTGCCCACGCTGTTCGGCGAAAAGACCGTGATGCGTATCCTCGACGCCACGCAGGCGCAGATGGGCATCGATGCGCTGGGCTACGAGCCGGAGCAAAGGGCGGTGCTGCTCGACGCGATCGCCCGGCCCTACGGCATGGTGCTGGTGACCGGGCCCACGGGTTCCGGCAAGACGGTGTCGCTGTACACCTGCCTGAATATCCTGAACAAGCCGGGCATCAACATCTCGACGGCGGAAGACCCGGCCGAGATCAACCTGCCCGGCGTGAACCAGGTGAACGTGAACGACAAGGCCGGGCTGACGTTCCCGGTGGCGCTGAAATCGTTCCTGCGCCAGGACCCGGACATCATCATGGTCGGCGAGATCCGCGACCTGGAAACGGCCGATATCGCGATCAAGGCGGCGCAGACCGGCCACATGGTGTTTTCCACGCTGCACACGAACGACGCGCCATCGACGCTGACGCGCCTGATGAACATGGGCGTGGCGCCGTTCAACATCGCCTCGTCGGTGATCCTGATCACGGCGCAGCGGCTGGCGCGCCGGCTGTGCACCTGCAAGAAGCCGGTCGACATCTCGACGGACCTGCTGCTGCGCGCCGGCTACCGCGATGCCGACCTGGATGGCGGCTGGAAGCCCTATGGCCCGGTGGGCTGCGAGCGCTGCAACGGCTCCGGCTACAAGGGCCGCGTGGGCATCTACCAGATCATGCCGATCACGCCGGCGATCGAGGCGCTGATCCTGGCCCACGGCAATGCGATGCAGATCGCGGCCCAGGCCCAGGCCGAGGGCGTGAAGTCGCTGCGCCAGTCCGGGCTGGTGAAGGTGAAGGCAGGACTGACGAGCCTGGAAGAAGTGCTCGGTTGCACGAACGAATAGGGAAACAGACATGGCACGCGCGGGCGACATCAAGGAATCCATCTTTGCCTGGGAAGGCAAGGACAAAACGGGCAAGACCGTGCGCGGCGAACTGCGCGCGGGCGGCGAGGCCGTGGTCAACGTGACCCTGCGCCGGCAGGGCATCATGGTCACCAAGGTGAAGAAAAAGGTGTACCGCTCCGGCAAGAAGGTCACCGACAAGGACATTTCGCTGTTCACCCGCCAGCTGGCAACGATGATGAAGGCCGGCGTGCCGCTGCTGCAGTCGTTCGACATCGTCGGCAAGGGCCACGCCAACCCTTCCGTGTCGAAGCTGGTGATGGACCTGCGGGCGGACATCGAAACCGGCACGAGCCTGAACGGCGCGTTCCGCAAGTTCCCGCTGTATTTCGACCCGCTGTTCTGCAACCTGGTGGGCGCCGGCGAGCAGGCCGGCATCCTGGAAGACCTGCTGACGCGGCTGGCGATCTACAAGGAAAAGACGCTGGCCATGAAGGCCAAGATCAAGTCGGCGCTCACGTATCCGATCGCGATCCTGGCGGTGGCGTTCATCGTCACGGCCGTGATCATGATCTGGGTGGTGCCGGCCTTCAAGGACGTGTTCGCCAGTTTCGGCGCGGACCTGCCGACCCCCACGCTGGTGGTGATGGCGATCTCCGAGTTCTTCGTGGACTGGTGGTACGTGATCTTTGGCGGCCTGTTCGCCGCGATCTACTTCTTCCTGCAGGCCTGGCGGCGTTCGCTGAAAATGCAGCAGA
>DASVVD010000826.1:0-9517 GCA_036386715.1 Pseudoduganella sp. | reverse complement strand
GTGCTTCATGACCTGGCGGTCCAGCTTGTCGATCAGCGCGTCGATCGCCGCATAGAGATCCTGGGCGACACTTTCCACGAACACGGTCTTGCCCGACATGCGCAGGTTGATTTCCGCCTTCTGCCTTTTTTCCTTCTCGGTGAGATTATCTACACTCAGGATCACACTTACATCGATCAGCTGATCGAAATGTCGTCTAACGCGTTCCAGCTTGCTCTGCACATACTCGCGAATGGCAGGGGTTACGTCGATATGGTGTCCACTGATGGTCAGATTCATACACACGCTCCTAAAGAAGATATTGCAGGTTCATGCGGTCTCCGCCAATAAGATACGGGCGGCGCAGAGGAACCCAGGCACAACGATTTCTACAAGGATTTGCGGAGGCTGACTGGGGGGATTTTCAATGCTTCGCGATATTTGGCAACAGTGCGTCGCGCAATCACCATGCCTTGTTCACCCAGCATGTCCGCAATCTTACTGTCGGATAAAGGGTTCTTGGGGTCTTCGGCTCCTGTGAATTGCACGATCAGCGCCCGTATCGCAGTCGAGGAAGCTTCCCCGCCAGCCTCGGTTGCGACATGGCTGCCAAAAAAATACTTCAACTCAAACATGCCGTGCGGGGTGAGCATATATTTTTGAGTTGTTACCCGAGAGATAGTGCTCTCGTGCAGGCCCAGTGTATCAGCTATTTCACGCAACACAAGGGGCCTCATTGCGACCGCGCCGTGCGAGAAAAAGTTCTTCTGCCGCTCGACGATGGCCTGGGCAACACGCAGGATGGTGTCGAAGCGCTGGCGCATGTTCTTGATCAGCCATTTTGCTTCCTGCAGCTGGGCATTCATCTGCGTTTCGCCCTTGCCCTGCTTGAGCAGGCTGGCATACAGCGCATTCACGCGCAGGCGCGGCATCACATCGTTGTTCAATGTGACGATCCACCCATTGCGCCCTTTGCGCACCACCACGTCCGGTACTACGTAGTCTGACACGTCGGTCGCGAAGGCGGCGCCCGGATGTGGGTTGCACTGGCGAATCACCGCCTGCGCCTCGCGCAGGTCCTCGTCGTCGCAATCGAGCGCCTTCTTGAGCTTGTTGAAGTCACGCTGCGCGAACCATTGCAGGTGTTTTTCCACGATGCACAGGGCCATCCGGCGCGTCACCATCGGCACACCCGGCATGCGGCGGATCTGCAGCGCCAGGCATTCGGAGGCGTTGCGGGCGCCGATGCCGGGCGGGTCGAAACTCTGCAGCAGCTTGAGCGCGGTGCGCAGTTCGTCGCTCTCGATCTCCAGCTCTTCGGGCAGGCGGGCCTGGATATCCTCCAGGCTTTCCTCGAGGTAGCCGTTGTCGTCGAGCGCATCGATGATCAGCTCCACCAGGCCGCGGTCGCGCGGCTGCTGCACGGTCACGCGCATCTGCTCCATCAGGTGCTCGCGCAGGCTGCGGTGGCTGGCTTCGAGCTGGGGGCGGGAATCGTCGTCGTCCGGGCCCTTGCCGCTGCCGGCATTGCTCCAGTCGGTATCGCCGGGACCGGCATCGAGGCCTTCGCCCTCGCCGCCTTCATGCGCCTCGGCTTCCGCCGGTGCCGGCGCATCCTGCGGCGGGCCACCTTCCGGCGGCGCCTCGCCGGCGGGCTGCGGGTTGTTGATGGCGCCATCGCCGAGCAGGCGCACCGAGCGGTCGAGCGGATCGTCGAGCCGCTCGAGCAGGGGGTTATCGGTCAGCAGCTGTTCCAGTTCCTGGTGCAGCTCCAGCGTGGACAACTGCAGCAGCCGGATCGACTGCTGCAGTTGCGGCGTCAGCGCGAGGTGCTGGGAAGTGCGGAGTTGCAGAGACTGTTTCATGGCCGATCACATACGGAAATGTTCACCCAGATACACGCGGCGCACCGACTCGTCCGCAATGATATCGTCGGGCCGGCCGGAGGCCAGTACGCTGCCCTGATTGATGATATACGCCCGGTCGCAGATGCCGAGCGTTTCGCGCACGTTATGGTCCGTGATCAACACGCCGATGCCACGCTCCTTGAGGAAGCGCACGATGCGCTGGATCTCGATCACGGCGATCGGGTCGACCCCGGCGAACGGTTCGTCGAGCAGCACGAAACGCGGGTTGGTGGCCAGCGCACGCGCGATCTCCACGCGGCGGCGCTCGCCGCCGGACAGCGACAGCGCCGTGTTCTCGCGCAGCTTCTCGATCTGCAGGTCGGCCAGCAACGCGTTCAGGCGTTCCTCGATCTCCGCCTTGCCGAGCGCCTTGCCGTTCACCTTCTGGATCTGCAGCACGGCGCGGATGTTGTCCTCGACCGTGAGCTTGCGGAATACCGATGCCTCTTGCGGCAGGTACGACAGGCCGAGGGTGGCGCGCTTGTGGATCGGCAGCCTGGAGATGTCGGTACCGTCGAGGTCGATGGTGCCGGCATCGGAGGCGACCAGCCCCACGATCATGTAGAACGACGTGGTCTTGCCGGCGCCGTTCGGCCCCAGCAGCCCCACCACCTCGCCGCAGGCCACCTGCAGCGACACATCGTGCACCACCTGGCGCTTGCCATAGGTCTTCTGCAGGCCGCGCACGAGCAGCGTGCTGGCGCAGTTATCGACTGCCTGGTCCATCATTGCCCCGCTGCCGGCGTGGCCGGCGGTTGGGTCGACGATGGCGTCGCGGCGGGCGCACCTGCCGGCGTATTCGTAGGTGTATTGGCGGGTGTATTCGCGGGTGTATTTGCGGCGGGCGCGGCTTCCGTGCGTTTCGGCTGGATCACCATGGTCCCGCGGCCGGCGCCCGGCTTGTCGGTCCCGGTGCTGCTGTTGCGCACGCTGAAGAATTCGCGGCGGCTGTCGTAGGAAATGAATTCGCCTTCCACTTCGTCGCTCGGTTTCTTGCCTTCCAGGCGGCGGATCTTCGCCTTCGAATACATCTTCACCAGCTCGGCCTTCTCATCGTATTCGATGCGGTCGGCCTCGCCTTCCATCCACTGGTCGCCTTCGCCGTCGCGCTTCTGGCGGAAGGCCACCTTCTTGCCGCCGCCGGTCAGCGTGGCCAGCTGGTAGCCGTCCGGCGTGTAGGTGACCACCGCCTTGTCGGCCTTCATCCGCAGCGTGCCGCGGGTAAGCGTTACGTCGCCGGTGAAGATGTACACCTGCTTCACGTCGTCCGCGTCGAGGCGGCCGTAATTGATCTCGGTGGGCTTGAATGAATCGGCCTTCTCGGCGGCGGCAAAGCCGGCCACGCCGAGCAGCAATACCGCCGACAGCATGAGTTTTTTCATCTTCGTTCCTATCTGCGCTTCTTGTTGGTTCATTGCCTCGGACGGGGCGGATACACGATCGTGCCCTGCCCCAGCTGCATCTGGCGCGTGGCATTGTTGGCCTTCATGCCGATGCCGGTAGCGGTGGCGCCGCCGCTGCGCATCCTGACCGGCAGGTCGGTTTCCATCCGGTCTTCGTCCGGGTAGATCGTCAGCTTCTCGGTCGCCAGGTGCATGTCGCGCGAGGTGGGCGAGGCAATCCGGTCGATGTTCACGTTCTTCGTCAGCGTCACGCGCGTGTTGTCCTGGTCAACGCGGGCCTGGTCGGCGTGGATGTCCATTGGCGGCTTGTCGCCGGCAATGCTGCGCACCACGGGCTTGACGATGTCCGACGAATCGTCGGTCGGGTGGTGGGTCAGTTTATCACCGGAGATGATGTAGCTGGGCTGCCCGGTCTTGGTCATGCGCACGAACGAGAAGTGCTCCACGATGTAATCCGGCTCGTCGACCTTGATACCGGCCTGAATGCCTTCGCCGGTGCGGTTCATCAGCTCGACCAGCCAGAACGAGCCCAGTGCGCCGAACAGTGCCAGCACCATGCCGATCGACAGGCGGTAGCGGTGTGCGGTCCGCTGGTTGCGCATGGCTTCTCCCATATCGTGTTCCTGTATCTATCCGTGTCTAGCCGTGCATCCGGCTTGATTGATCGGTGCGGCTCAGCCCAGGAACTGGGCCATCACGCGGTCGTAGCTGCCCTGTGCCCGCAGCACCAGTTCGCAGGCTTCGCGCACGGCGCCATGGCCGCCGCGGTTCTGCGTGACATGGTGCACCCGCGACAGCACTTCGGGCCGCGCGTTCGCCACCGCCAGCGCCAGGCCCACCCGCGACAGGATCGGAATATCGACCACGTCGTCGCCGATGAAGGCCACCTGCTCCTCGGTCAGGTCCTGCTGCGCGAGCAGTGCCTTGAATGGCGTGAGCTTGTCGTGCCCGCCCTGGTGCACGAATTCGATCGCCAGGTCCCTGGCGCGGGCCGTCACCTGGGGCGAGCGGCGCGCGCTGATGATACCAGTGAGCACGCCCGCTTCCTGCAGCAGCTTGATGCCCAGGCCATCCTGCACGTTGAAGGTCTTGAACGCTTCGCCGTCGGCGCCGTAGTGCAGGCCGCCATCGGTCAGCACGCCGTCGACGTCGAAGATGAACAGCCGGATCTTCGCCGCGCGCGCCAGCAGCGCCGCATCGTAGGAGGCATAGGCAGGGGCATTGGCGGCAGGTGCCGCCCGGGTATTGTTCGTCATCAGATCACCTTCGCGCGGGTCAGGTCGTGGATATGCAGCGCGCCGACCAGGGTGCCGCTGTCGTCGACCACCAGCATCTGGTTGATGCGGTGCTCTTCCATGATGGCGACAGCATCCACGGCCAGGTTGTCCGGCCCGATCGTGCGCGGGTTGGCATGCATCACGTCGCCGATCACGACCTTGCCGAAATCCTGCACCTTGTCGATCATGCGGCGCAGGTCGCCGTCCGTGAACACGCCCACCGGGCGGTATTGTGCATCGACCACGGCCGTCATGCCCATACCTTTCTGCGTGATCTGCATCAGTGCATCGGGCAGCCGCGTGGCGGCCGTCACGGCGGGAATCTCGTCGCCCTTGCGCATGATGTCGCGCACGTGCGTCAGCAGGCGGCGACCCAGCGCGCCGCCCGGGTGCGAGCGGGCGAAATCTTCTTCCTTGAAACCGCGCAGGTCCAGCAGCGCCACGGCGATCGCATCGCCCAGCGCCAGCGTCACGGTGGTGGAGGCGGTCGGCGCCAGGTTCATCGGGCAGGCTTCCTTGGCCACCGAAACGTCCAGGTGCACGTCGGCCAGTTTCGCCAGGCCCGATTCCGGCTTGCCCGTCATCGAGATCACCACGCCGCCCATGCGCTTGACCACCGGCAGGATGGCCATCAGCTCGGCACTCTCGCCGGAATACGAAATGGCGATGAACGCATCGTCCGGCGTGACCATGCCCAGGTCGCCATGCGCCGCTTCGGCCGGGTGCACGAATAGCGCCGGGGTGCCGGTGGAGGCCAGCGTGGCGGCGATCTTGCGGCCAATGTGACCGGATTTGCCCATGCCGGAGACCACCACGCGGCCCTTGCAATTGAGCAGCAGCGAGACTGCTTTCCCCACGCTTTCATCCGTTTCCAAACGGGAATGCAGGGCGATCAGCGCGTCCGCTTCGATTTGCAGGGCTTCGCGCGCCAGGACCAGCGCGCGGCTTGCGGTGGTTGCATCAAAAGCTTTCAGCATTGTTTTTTCATGGGTTACACTCATGCCGAAAGTATAGCCGAATTGGGAAAGCAAAAAACTTGCCAGATGTTACAAAACATGGAGTGACCGGTATTTCCACCGTCCCGCACTGTCCTATTCCCCGCGTGCCAGGGCGGCCCGCGCCGCGCATTGCCCCGCAAAATTTCCCGCCTTGCCATGTTTTCCCCTCTTGAACTGACTCTCCTCTTGCTAGGCAGCGCCGTGCTGGGCGTGGTGGCCTTCCGCATGCTGCACCTGCCGCCCATGCTCGGCTACCTGGCCGTGGGCATCCTGATCGGCCCGCACGCGCTGGGCCTGGCCGACGACAGCCATTCCACCCATGCGCTGGCCGAATTCGGCGTGGTCTTCCTGATGTTCTCGATTGGCCTCGAATTCTCGCTGCCCAAGCTGAAATCGATGCGCAGCGACGTGTTCGGCCTGGGCATGGCCCAGGTGGGGCTGACGATCGCCGCCACCGTGGCGTTCGGCTGGCTGATCTCCCGCGTGCTGCCGCCATCGATCCACATTTCCTGGCAGGCCACGTTCGCGCTGGGTGGCGCGCTGGCCATGTCGTCCACGGCGATCGTCGTCAAGATGCTCACCGAGCGGCTGGAGCTGGAATCGGAA
Source organism: Pseudoduganella sp. (assembly GCA_036386715.1). Lineage (GTDB taxonomy): Bacteria > Pseudomonadota > Gammaproteobacteria > Burkholderiales > Burkholderiaceae_D > Rugamonas. The sequence continues at coordinate 3,347 of DASVVD010000826.1, read as the reverse complement.
CACGGCCGCAAGATCATCGGCATCCTGCTGTTCCAGGATATCGCCGTGGTGCCGCTGCTGATCATGATCCCGGCGCTGGCGAAAAACCCGGACAACCTGCTGGTCACGCTGGGCTGGGCCGCCCTGAAGGCCGTGGTGGTGCTGGTGGTGCTGCTGTTCTTCGGCCAGAAGCTGATGCGCGGCTGGTTCACGGTGGTGGTCAAGCGCCGCTCGCAGGAGCTGTTCATGCTGAACCTCTTGCTCGTCACCCTGGGCGCGGCCTGGATCACCGAGCGCGCCGGGCTGTCGATGGCGCTGGGCGCCTTCGTGGCCGGCATGCTCATTTCCGAGACCGAATACAAGCACCAGGTGGAAGAGGACATCAAGCCGTTCCGCGATGTGCTCCTCGGCCTGTTCTTCATCACCATCGGCATGCTGCTCAACGTGCGCGTGGTGATGGAGAACTGGTGGCTGGTGCTGTTGCTGCTGGTGTTCCCGGTGCTGCTCAAGTTCGCGCTGATCGCCGGCCTGGCCAAGCTGTTCGGCTCGTCGGACGGCGTGTCGATGCGCACCGGCCTGGCGCTGGCGCAGGCCGGCGAATTCGGCTTCGTGCTGCTCAACGTGGCCGGCGGCATGGAGCTGGTCGACCCGTTCGTGATCCAGGTGGTGCTGGCCTCGATGGTGCTGTCGATGCTGGTTGCGCCGTTCCTGATCGAGCATTCCGACAAGCTGGTGCTGAAATTCTCCAGCAACGAATGGATGATGCAGTCGCTGAACCTGACCAAGATCGCGGCGCGCACCATGTCCACCCAGAAGCACGTGATCGTGGCCGGCTTCGGCCGCAGTGGCCAGAGCCTGGCCACGCTGCTGCAGGAGGAAGGCATCGACTACCACGCGCTCGACCTCGATCCCACCCGCGTGCAGGAAGCCCGCCTGGCCGGCGCCAGCGTGAGCTATGGCGACGCGGCGCGGCGCGAGAGCCTGGTGGCGGCCGGCATCTACCGCGCCAGCGCGCTGGTGATCACGTATGCCAGCACGCCATCGGCGCTGAAGGTGCTGCACCTGGTGCACGAGATGGCGCCCACGCTGCCGGTGATCGTGCGCAGCCACGACGACTCCGACCTGGACCGCCTGAAGGCGGCCGGCGCCGCCGAGGTGGTGCCGGAACTGATGGAGGGCAGCCTGATGCTGGCCTCGCACGCGCTGGTGATGCTGGGCGTACCGCTGCGCAAGGTGGTGCACCGCGTACAGGCTGCGCGCGAGGAACGTTACGCCTCGCTGCGCGGCTACTTCCACGGCATCAGCGACGTGGGCGACGACACCGAAGCCACGCGGCTGCACACCGTCACGCTGACTGCCCTGGCCAGCTGCGTGGGCCGCACCGTGGGCGAGATCGATGTCGATGGCGCCGAGGTGATGGCGATCCGACGCGGCAAGGGCCGGCTGGAAGGCGCGCCGGGCACGGTACTGGAAGCGGGTGACGTGGTGGTCCTGCGCGGCAATGCGCAGGCGGTGGCGCGCGCCGAACACCTGCTGCTGGGCTGACCATGGAGATGCTGCGCTGGTCGCTGCTGTTCGCCGTCACGGCGCTGGCCGAAATCGTCGGCTGCTACCTGCCGTGGCTGGTGCTGAAGGGCGGCCGGCCCGCGTGGCTGCTGCTGCCGGCGGCCGCCTCGCTGGCCCTGTTCGCCTGGCTGCTGACGCTGCACCCCAGCGCTGCCGGCCGCACCTATGCTGCCTATGGAGGCATGTACATCGCCGTGGCGCTGCTGTGGCTGCGCTTCGTCGACGGTATCGCGCTCACGCGCTGGGATGTGCTGGGCGCTGCCCTGGCACTGGGCGGCATGGCCGTCATTGCCTTGCAGCCGCGGGGGTAGTGTCCCGGCTGACCGCCTGCCCGGCGCCGGCCGGCGCGTCGGTACGGCCAAGAATCGTCCGGGCCGCGCGGCGGTCTTCCGGCAAGCCGACGCCTTTGTCATACAGGTTTGCCAGCGCCCATTTCGCCTCGGGCATGCCGCCGGCCGCGGCCCTGGCATACAGCGCGAAAGCCTTGACGCCATCCTGCGCCACGCCGGTGCCCTGCTCGTAGCAACGCCCCAGCATCAGGCGGGCCGCCGTTTCGCCACGCTCGACGGCGCGTTCCAGCATCGCGACCGTGGCGGCATCCACGGCGCCACGCCTGAACTGCAGCGCGGCCAGCTGCGCCTGCGCCAGCGGGTATTCCTGCTGCGCCGCCTTGGCAATCCATTCCTCGGCCGTCGCCTCGTTCCTGGTGATGCCATCGCCGATCAGCAGCATCGCGCCAAGGGCCGACTGCGCTCTCGCGCTGCCCTGGTCCGCGGCCTGTTCGAACCAGCGCGCCGCATCCACCTTGTCGCGCGCCATGCCGCGGCCATGGTAGAGCATCGACGCCAGGATCTCCATCGCCTCCGGGTCGCCGCCGTCGGCCGCCTTGCGCAGCCACCAGGCGCCCTGCTCCGGATTGCCGGTGCCGTCCGTGGCGGACAGGTAATGCTTGGCCACCCGCAAGGCAGCGGCCGCATCGCCGCTTTCGGCCGCCTCGCGGTCGGCCTCGAACGTGGCCGCCACGGCCGCCGGGTCGGTCGCCGTCTTCTGCAGCGTCCACACGTACTGCATCTTCATCCATGCCGCCTGCGGCGTGCCGTCCTGCGTGGCCGGCTTGAAGCGGCATTTCATGATGCCGTCACGGGCCGCCATGTCCAGCATGGGAAAGCCGCTCGACTTGACGATCTTCGAATCCGTCACCGCGCCGCTCTCGCTGATCATGAACGCCAGCGTGACCTTGCCCTGCTGCGCCTTCTGCAACGCCTCCTTCGGCCAGACCGGCTTGTCGCAGGTGCTGAAGTCGGCGACGGCCGTCGTGGTGGCGGCGAGCGCCGGCACGGCGCACAGCGCCGCGGCGAGGAGGGATACGGACGTGCGGGTGAGGTGGTTCAGGCGGGTCGGGCGGGTCGGGCGGGTCGGGCGCATGGGTTCTCCGTGCATGGGTCGGCATTGGGGTGCGATGCACGCCATCTTACCGCCAACCGGGCTTGCGTTCGATGCCCTTTTTTACTTGCAAATCAGTAGTTTGGAACGCTACGGCACAGGCGTTTCCACGGCGCCGGCGGCCTTGCGCAGTGCCAGCGCGGCGACCTTGTCCTCCGGCACACCCAGTCCCTGCTCGTACAGGCGTGCCAGGCCCAGCCTGGCGCCGTTGTCTCCCACATCCGCCGCCTTGCGGAACCATGCCGCCGCCGCGACGTAATTGCGCGGTACACCGGTACCCGTCTCGTGACACCAGCCCATCCAGCTTTGCGCGGTCGGGATGCCATATACGGCAGCGCTGGCCAGCAACGCCATCGTTG